>CALEFO010000102.1 GCA_937877165.1 uncultured Lachnospiraceae bacterium
CTCCTCTGAATCTACCGGTTTAAGAAGATATCCGTCACACTGCAGCTTTATAGCCTCCTGCGCATACTGAAATTCCGAATAGCCACTGATAAACAGAACCCGTGCCCGATTTTTGTACTCGCGAAGATGCGCAATCAGCTCAAGGCCGCTCATTCCCGGCATCCGGATATCCGAAATAATCAAATCCGGATGAAGCTGATGAATTCGTCTCAGCGCAAGATCACTGTTATCCGCTGTTCCACAGACAACATATCCCAGTGCATTCCAATCCACGCTCTCCTGAATTTCAATAAGATTCCATGGTTCGTCATCAATCAGCAGAACCTTATACATTCTCTTCCTCTCTTTCTATCGGGAAGACAATGGTTATCCTTGTCCCCTTACCTTTTGTACTCAAAATACCAAGATCAACGCTCTCCGGATAATACAAAAGCAATCTACGATAAACATTCAAAATTCCGATCCCAGATGCTGCATCCGTTCTGCTCTCCCCTCTTCGGATCTCCTCCAGTCTGCTCCGGACATCTTTCAGCACATCCTCCGCCATTCCAACTCCGTCATCGCTGATCTCAATGTGCAGCATATTGTCATCTGCCCAGATTTCAGTCACAGTCCTCCCGCCTTCCGCTCTTGGCTCCAATCCATGCTGAACAGCATTCTCAACAAGCGGCTGCAGAATCATTTTGGGCATCTTCGCCAGTATGGCGTCCTCCAGGGCAAAAGCTTCAATCTGTATTCTCTGATTAAAACGATAACGAATGATGCATGCGTATTCCTGCAGATTCCGAATGGCCTCCCGGACCGTAACCATGTCCTTCCCTTTGACATTATATCGATACAGCTTCGACAACGACTGTGTCACCTCTGCAATTTCCCTTTCTCCATGATACAACGCCATTCCATGGATACACGATAGAGTATTGTAAAGAAAATGTGGATTAATCTGGCTTTTGTAGGCAAGAATTTCCGTTTCCTTTTTTGCATATTTCAGTTCCAGATTCTTCTGCTTTTCCTCCAGCATCTTCGCGTTCAACTCGTCGATATCGTCCAGCATATGATTCATTCGCACCGCCAGTTCACTGATTTCATAACGCCCGATCACCTGAATTCGTTCATTTGTGTTCTGTCTGAAATGAATCATAAAGTTGATTTGCCTTACCAACGGCCGGAAAATCTGACGGTAAATCAGAAACAACACTGTAGCCAGAATTGCAGATAAAACAAGATAGGACACCATCACAATCGTATTTACCATCGATGTACTGTGTAGCAGGCTGCTGTAGGGTGTCGTACTTACCAGCGTCCATTCCATCTGACTGTTGCGATAATGCATATTAAGATGATCTTCCTCATCCCCACCAACGATCTTCTCCCAAAGTCCAGGCTCCCATTGTCCGCTTTTGACAATTACCTTTCCGTTCCGATCTACAATTGCAGCAGCACTCTGTTCATTAATCAATATGCCGTCAACAATTTCCTGAATCTCATCTGTCTGCATCGTCAGAAGGATGGTTCCCGAAAGTCCTCCATTTCTTACACCATTTTTCATAAACATCGGGACAGACACCTGAAAAAAATCCCCCATTGCAGCATCACCTGCAGTATTTTCGATTTTTCCGGAATAATTGTAACGTTTGGTGAGCGGAAAATCTGTCTTGCCAATGAATGTTTTCCCAGAAGCAAACGTAATCTCTCCGTTCTGATCACAGAGCATGACATTGACCATAGAGGGCATCATCGTCATATAATCCGTAACAAGTTCTTTGACCGTCTGATCGTACTGCCAACGTTCGCCAAAGTTGTCCGCATCGATGTAGGAAACAATCGTACCGTCATTGGACAGAAGCACAGACAGCCGGTCAATACTCTTTTCATATGAATCCAGATTCTGTCGTCCCTGCCAGAAAAGACGTCCTGCCGTTTCCACAGAAGCCTTTTTCACCTGCACCTGCAGCAGCAAGGTAATAACTGCATAGGAGCTCAAAAGCAGCACCATAGCTGCCAGCGTCAGCAGCAAAAACACTCTCATCATTCCACTGCTCTTCGATTTATACGAAGTCATTTCCTGCCCCTCTTCGAATGAATTATCATTTGCTTACCAAAAGATAAATACTGTTTTTAGAAAAGCGCTCATGAAAATTCCATCATCCGCAGCATTTGACATCCTTGATCACGAACTGCAGACTCTCCCGCCCCTTCCAGGCATTGATTTTCGGTTCGTACGCCACATGGCAGCGGGCGGTACCGTCCCGGAGAGCCCCCGGTAGCCGGTCTTCCGTCGTGAACCAGACGAAGTCATAGTGACGTCCCTCCGCATCGGTTCCATCCATCCGGATGACATTCCGGTTCTTCCCAAATACCGCTGTTTTCCGAAGGAGGAGGCTGCGCACGGCAAACAGGGGTCTCGGGTTTTCCGTTCCGCAGGGCTCAAGAAGCGCCAGCTCTTTTGCAAGCGCAAGGTCCACACAGGCAGGCGGAAGCTCCATGTCGATATGAAGCACCTCCGAGAAATCCTCCTCCGAAAGCGTGCAGCCATCATTCAGCTGTCGGTCCAGAAGCTCCAGATTTTCTTCCGGAATGGAGAGTCCCGCTGCCATTTTGTGTCCCCCGAATTTGAGAAACAGATCCCGGCAGCGGTTCATCTCTTCATACATGTCGTAGGCCTCCACAGAGCGCCCGGATCCCTTCAGAACACCTTCCTCCTCTGCCTTCGTCAGGACAAAGGACGGTCTGTGATAGCGCTCCTTCAGTCTCCCTGCAATAATTCCGGCAAGCGATTCATGGCAGTCATCCAGCCGAACCAGCAGGACTCTTCGCTCCTCCATGCTCCGGCCTGCCGCGGTTTCCTCCTCAATTTTCCGAATGGCCTCTTCCAGGCCCTGCTCGGTCATGCTCTTGCGGCTGTCATTCAGCTGCTTCAGGTCTCTTGCAAGAATCATCGCGCGGCTCTCATTTCTTTCTTTGAAAAGAGATAGGGCACGCTCTGCACTATCAAGGCGCCCGGACGCGTTGAGGCAGGGTCCCAGAATAAAGCCCGCGTGATATACGGTAAGTGGCTCTGTCCCAAGACCCGCCGCCGTCATCAGGCAGCGGATGCCAATGTTATCCGTATGGGAAAGCTCCCGAAGGCCCTCCCTGACAAGAATCCGGTTCTCGTCCAGAAGTGGCATCACGTCACAGACCGTTGCCAGAGCAGCAAAGCCAAGGAGCTCCCTTGCCACCTTCACGTTCTCAGGCTCCTGCACCGACTTGGGCAGCGTCAGATCCGGTTTGCCAAGGAGAATCACAGCCAGCTTGAAAGTCACCTCAGCACCGCAGATTTTCGGAAATCTTGCCTTCGGCTCTCCGGTATTCTGATCCGGAATCCACGGCTCCGCAATCACATCCGCCGGAGGGAAAAGGTAATGCTTTTCCCCGTTTTCCTCTTCAAAGGGGATTTCATGATGATCCGTCACGATTACCGTAAGCCCGGCATCCTTCGCCTTCTGCAGGGGACCTGCCGCCGCGATGCCGTTGTCACAGGTGATGATCGTATCCACGCCGTCCTCGATCGCTTCTTCCACCAGCCGGTCATTGATGCCGTAGCCGTCACGGATTCTCTCCGGAATCGCCGTACTCACATCTCCACCAAGGAAGGAAATCATTCGCCACAGAATATAGGTGGAGCAGATTCCGTCCACATCATAGTCACCAATCACGCGAATTTTCACACCGCCGACAATCTTCCGCTTCAGAACAAAAGCGGCGTCCTTCAGGCCCGGGAGCTTCTCCGGTTCATCCAGGTCCGCCAATGTTCCCTGCAGATACCGCCGAATTTCTTCTCTGCCTTCCACGTCTCGGTTCCGGATGACTCGGGCTGTCACCGGCGAGATGTGAAATTCCTGCGAAATCGCGCGGAAATCTGCTTTTTTGGCATATATCATCCATTTCGACATTGTGATGTCTCCATTGCTCCTTAAAGATCAATACGGTAAAAGGTCAAAGCCCGTTCCGTCACCGAATGGACTTTGACCTTTTCGTTTTGTCAATATGTTTCCAGCTGAGCTATCCTCAGATAACTGTCTTGGCGCGGACATCCTTCTCGTGCTGAGCCTTACGTTCTGCCTTGTCTGCTGCCTTCTTCTGGCGTGCATACCTGCCGCTGTCGTCATGCTTGGGCGGGAACTTCCTGCGCAGCAGCAGCCAGAACGAAGAGCTGAGGCATACGGAGGAATAGCAGCCTGCAATGATACCTGCCATGATCGGCAGTGCGAACTCGCGGATGGAGGACACGCCGAAAATGTACAGCGTAAAGACCATGAAGAACGTTGTCAATGAAGTGAACAGTGAACGGGTCAGCGTATCCGTCACCGCACGGTTTGTAAGCTCCTGCAGATCGGTGTCCTTCTTTTTCTTCTCCAGTCTCTCGCGGACACGATCGAAAATAACGATGGTCGCGTTGATAGAGTAGCCGACGATGGTCAGCATGCAGGCAACGAAGGTGGTTCCAACGCTGATGCGCAGGACCGCGTAAACCGTAAGCACAACCAGAACGTCGTGTGCCAGCGCCAGAATGGCCGCCGCACCAAGCCGCATATCCTTAAACCGGAACCAGATGTAGATCAGCATCAGGATCAGAGCCACAACCACAGCTGCAACCGTATCACGCTGCATTTCAGACGATACCGTGGAGCTGATGGTTTCCGCCTGAATGGAGCTCTCCTCCACGCCGAAATCCGTCATCAGGAGATTGTCCAGCTCCTGACGCTCCTCGACATTCAGAGTTCTTGTCTTGAAAATAACCTGATTGCCACCGGCAACCTTCTGTACCTGAACATTCGGATCTCCGGTCACCTTCTCGAAATCCGGAACAATCTTGTCATTGATATCCTGCAGCGAATAGTCCTCATGGAAGGTTACGCTGGTGGAGGTCCCTCCGATAAAGTCAAGGCTGTAATTGAGTGCCTTTTCTCCCTTTACCTTATGAACTCCCATTGCCACAAAGCCGCACAGAATCACGCAGGCAGAAATCGCAAAGAATACCTTTTTCTTCTGTGCAATCTTCAGCGTCTTCATCTCTCTGCCAACGCCGTACCACTTCTTGTCTCTTGCAAACAGGGTGTAGAACGCCTTCATGTACCACTTCGTGATAAACAGAGCGGTGAACATGGAGAGAAGAATACCGATTGCCAGGGTCTGTGCAAAGCCCTTGACAGAGCCGGTGCCCAGAATATACAGCACAACTGCTGCGATCAATGTTGTCACGTTTCCGTCGATGATGGCGGAGAGCGCCTTGCTGTAACCGTTATCAATGGCGGTCTTGACGGACTTGTTCTCGCGGAGCTCCTCACGGATTCTCGCAAAAACAATGACGTTCGCATCCACGGCCATGCCGATGGAAAGCAGAATACCCGCAATGCCGGGGAGCGTAAGCGTCACCTCAAAGCCGACCAAGATAATACACTCCAGTCCAATATAGGTAAGAAGCGCAAGGCTTGCTGCGAAGCCGGGCAGCCGGTACACCGCGATCATAAAAATAATGACCAGAAGCAGGCCGATCATGCCCGCGAACAAAGACGTGTCAATGGCATCCTGTCCCAGCTGTGCGCCGACCACGTTGGAGCGGATCTCCTCCAGCTCGACGGAAAGACCGCCGATCCGGATCGTCGAAGCAAGGTTTCTGGCATCCTCGATCGTCTTCTCTCCGGTGATGACCGCCTGCCCATTGGTGATAGCCGCCTGCACCGTGGGAACGCTGATGAACTCACCGTCGTAGTAGATGGCGATGGACTCGCCCTTCTCATAGGCACGGGTCGTCGCATCCGCAAATTTCTTCTTGCCCTCGTCCGTGAACGTAAGGGAAACTACGATCTGCTGGTTGTTCATGTTGTCGCTCTGATAGCCGCCCTGGGCATCTGCGACATCCGTTCCTTCCAGAACCACATCGCCGTCCGCGATCAGCGTATCCAGATCCTTGTCCAGCTTATATCCGCCGCTTGTGTAATCGTACTCATAGTTTGCATTGCCGTTGTCATCGGTCTGACGGATAAAATAGAGGGATCCGGGGCGTCCCAGCTCCTCCAGAATCTGATTGGCATCAGACACGCCGGGGATCTCGATGTTGATCCGGTCCGTCCCCTCGCGGTAAACCTGTGCCTCCGTGCTGTACTGCTGGACTCTCTGCTGCAGCTTGTAGACTGTGTCGTCCATATCCTCATCAGAGGGAGCCTCGTCTCCCGCTGCCTGATAGGTGATGCTGACACCGCCCGCCAGGTCCAGGCCAAGCTTAATGTCAGAAGCGGAACCGGTCCCCCAGCTGTCCACGCCGAAGACAGCCAGATACAACAGGCTGACCATGACAGCAACCAGGACGATCAGTCCTGCAAGTGCTTTTCCCTTGCTCTTCTTCATACTGTAAACTTTCCTCCATCCTATAGTAGGGCATAAAATGCCCCTTAACCGTGCTATTATACCATATCCTGTGCCCTTGTAAAACTGCTCTGTACACGGTAGAATGCGAACAGATTTCATAATATTATTTCATATATCTATAAAATATTTTTTTGAGAAAGGACTCTATGCACCAAGCCGATTTGATTCAACTGATTGTTCTGATTGTTCTGATCATCCTGTCCGGTTATTTTTCCTCCTCGGAGACGGCGCTGAACAGCGTCAACCGGATCACGCTGAAATCCATGGCGGATGGCGGTGATAAGCGCGCCGCTCTGACGCTGAAGATCCTGAATGACTACAGCAAGATGCTCTCCGCGATTCTGATCGGCAACAACGTCGTCAATCTGTCTGCCTCCGCACTTGCGACATCCCTGATCATCCGCCTGTTCGGAGAAGGCATGGTCTCCGTGGGAACTGCCGTCCTGACGATTCTCATCATCCTTTTCGGCGAGATCACGCCGAAAAATGCCGCAAAAACCAACGCACTCCAGATTTCCATGAAAAACGCGCCGGTCATTCAGTTTCTCATGGTGGTCCTGACGCCCGTCATTTTCGTGGTGGATCACCTCTCCTTCTGGCTCATGAAGCTCACCGGAACGGACCCCAACGCCAAGCAGAAGCTCACCGAATCCGAGCTGAAGACCTACGTGGAGGTCGGTCAGGAGGACGGTGCCATTGAGGGACGCGAGAAAAAGATCATCTACAATGTCTTCGATTTCGGCGACGCAGTTGCCAAGGACATCATGGTTCCCAGAATTGACATGTCCTGCGTTCCGGATGACGCCAGCTACAGCGATGTCATGGCCGTGTTCCGAATGGAGATGTTCACCCGCATTCCGGTCTATGAGAAGGACAATCCCGACAAAATCATCGGTCATCTCAACATCAAGGATTTCGTCGGCCTTTCGGACCCGTCCCGCTTCCACCTGCGCAGAATGCTTCACTCTTCTTATTTTACCTATGAGTATAAGAAGACCGCGGACCTTCTCAAGGAGATGCAGCAGCACTCCTTCGGCGTTGCCTTTGTCCTCGACGAATACGGCAACACCGTCGGTATGATCACGCTGGAGGATCTCGTGGAGGAGATCGTCGGCGACATCCGCGACGAATATGACGAGGACGAGAAGAGCCTTCTTCGCAAATACGACGATAAAACCTACCTTGCAGACGGCTCCATGAAGCTGATCGACCTGAACGACGCGCTCGGCTGTGACTTCTCCTCGGAGGATTACGACTCCATCGGCGGCCTCATCATTGAGAAGCTGGAACGCATCCCTCAGGATGGCGAGTCCGTCACGCTGGACGACGGAACCATTCTTCAGGCCAAGGGAATCCGGCGCAACCGCATCATGAAGGTTCTCATCCGCTTCCGCGAAATTCCGGGTGCCGAAAAAGAAAACAAAGAGAACTCCGGCAGCAAAGAAGAAAACGGATGAAAACCTATCTTCAGAATTATCATTCGATGCAGCTTCCCGGTGAGAGCGGAAAGGATACGGTTCACCGCCTCCAGCCTCTTCTTCTTCAGAAGGCGTGGACAGACCTTTTCCCCGAAAGCCGTCCGGGTCCTTCGGATTTCGTGCAGGTGCGAACCGTTTCCGGAAAGCCGTATCTTCCCGCACACCCCGGTTTCCACTACAATTTCTCCGACTCCGGAGAGTACCTTGTCCTCGCAGTCTCGCCGGATCGGGAAATCGGCATCGACCTTCAGAAGATCACGCCGGTCCGCACCGGTCCTCTGCACCTTGCAGAGCGTTTCTTCCACCCGGACGACGTCCAACTGCTCCGAAAGGAAGAGGATCCACAGCAGCAGCTCTTTCTCTTCTTTCGCATCTGGACCGTCAAGGAGGCCTTTGTCAAATGCACCGGTGCGGGACTTTCCGGCGGCATGAGCCGTTTCCCCGCTGACTTTAACACCTGCCGGATTAAGGATAAAACCTTCACGGAACTAACGCCGCCCACGGGGTATTTCCTTACCGTTGTGGAATAGGCTGGTATCCTTTCTCTTCCCTTTGCGGCTTGCCGGATTGCGTCAGTGAATGCCCACCGCTTGAATCGAAGAAAAGCCATGAGACAGACCTCTCCCGTCCGCTCATGGCTTTTCTCGTCTTCTTTAGTTTTATTTCCGTGACATCCGGCTTCAGGCTTCGCTCTTCTCTTCCGTCTTCGTCACCTTGATGTGCAGCTCTTCCAGCTGATGCTCCGTAACCTCGGAAGGAGCGCCCATCATGACATCCTGCGCGTTCTTGTTCATCGGGAAAGCAATGATCTCGCGGATGGAGTCCTCTCCCGCAAGGAGCATAACCATGCGGTCCACACCGGGAGCAATCCCCGCGTGCGGCGGTGCACCATAGCAGAATGCGTTGTACATAGCAGGAAACTTCTTCTTCACGTCCTCTTCGCCGAGACGAACCATCTCAAACGCCTTCACCATGATCTCCGGATCATGGTTCCGGACTGCTCCGGAGGAAAGCTCCACGCCGTTGCAGACAAGATCGTACTGATCCGCCGTGATGGAAAGCGGATCAATCTCGCCGCGCTCAGCTGCAAGAAGGGTTTCCAGACCACCGGACGGCATGGAGAAGGGATTGTGACAGAATTCCAGCTCGCCGCTCTCCTCGCCAATCTCATACATCGGGAAATCAACAATCCAGCAGAACGCGTACTGCTCCTTATCCATGTGGCCGGGAACCGCAGCCCCCAGCGTCTTGACAAGGACACCAGCCGTCTTCTGCGCCGCCGTCTTCTTTCCTGCTGCAACACCGACAAAATCGCCCGGCTTCAGTCCGAGAGCCTCGACTACCTTGTCCTTGATGGGTGCAACAAACTTGGAGATGCCGCCGACCAGCTCGCCGTTCTCATCCATACGGAACCAGTACGGCTTGCTCCCTGCCTGCACTTCCACATCAGCAAGGGTCTTGTCGATGAACTTTCGGGTTCCCTCGAAGCCGGATACCACAACGGCCTTGATGACAACCTTTGTTTCCTCGGATCCCGTCACCTCTCCGTTCTCGTTCGTAAGCTCTTTCTTTGTTGCAAACGGGCCGAAGCCGCAGTCGGCAAGGACGCCGGTGACATCCTGAACCGTCAGGTCAATCCGAAGGTCCGGCTTGTCCGAACCGTATTTCTCCATGGCCTCATTGTACGGAATACGCACAAACGGAGCGCTGCTCGCGCGGTTGTAGGTGCCGTATTTTGCAAAAATCGGAGGAAGCACATCCTCAAGGACTGCAAAAACATCCTCCTGGGTTGCAAAGGCCATTTCCATATCCAGCTGATAGAACTCTCCCGGGGAGCGGTCTCCTCTTGCATCCTCATCGCGGAAGCACGGCGCAATCTGGAAATAGCGGTCAAATCCCGCCGTCATCAGAAGCTGCTTGAATTGCTGCGGTGCCTGCGGAAGCGCATAGAACTCTCCCGGGTGCTTTCTTGCGGGAACCAGATAGTCTCTCGCACCTTCCGGGGACGAAGCGGTCAGAATCGGCGTTGTGATCTCCATGAAGCCGTGCTCCGTCATGGCCTTGCGAAGGGCTGCGACTACATTGCAGCGAAGAACGATATTCTTCTTGACCTCGGGATTGCGAAGATCAAGGTAGCGGTACTTCAGCCGGACCTGCTCATCGGCCTCACGGCTGTGATTGATTTCAAACGGAAGGTTCGAATAGCGGCAGCGCCCGAGAACTGCAACGCTCTCTGGCACGACCTCGATCTCACCGGTGGGCTGCTTGGGGTTTTTCGAGCTTCTCTCTCGGACCGTTCCCTTTACGGTAATCGTCGATTCCTTGGTGATGGCCTTAAACTGGTTCATCATGTCTTCGCTCTCGACCACGATCTGCGTCGTGCCGTAGAAATCACGAAGAACAGCAAAGCCGAGATTGGCAGAAACCACGCGAAGGTTTTCCAGCCATCCGGACAGCTGAACCTGTTTGCCGGCGTCACCGATGCGGAGTTCTCCGCAGGTATGAGTACGTGACTGCATCTTTATACCTCCCTGAGACAATTTGCATAGAATTCTTCAAAGGACGCGTAGCCCTGTTTTTCCAGCTGCTGCTTCTGGAACTTCTTGTTCTTGTTCATCCGGACAACCAGAACCGATTTGCCCGCCGCACGTTCCTTCTGCGCCTTCTCAATGGCCTCCTTCAGACGGTCTGTCGGAAGATTCTTCTCCAGAAGGAAGGCAACCTTCTCTCCCTTTCCGGGAACCTGGAAGCCCTGCTCCAGAAGAATCAGAATGATCCGTTCAAAGCCGATAGAGAAGCCGCAGGCCGGAACATCCTTGCCAGTGAACTTGCCGACCATGCCGTCGTACCGTCCGCCGCCGCCTGCACTGATGCCGAGCTCCGGCATCGCGATTTCGAAAATCGTTCCGGTGTAATAGCTCATGCCGCGGACAATCGTGGGGTCAAAGACCATCTTAAAGTCCGCCTGCTTCGTCGCCTCAACGGTCTGGATCGTCTCGCGGAGGTTCGGAATAACATCCTCCTCGATGACACCGGAAAGCTTCTCCTCCAGAAATCCAAGCGGATCCTCCGAAGCATTCAGGCCCTCGAACAGGTTCCTGTACTGTGCCGCAGACTCCTCGCCAAAGCCGCTCTCGATCAGTTCCTTCTGCACACCGTCCAGACCGATCTTGTCCATCTTGTCGAGCGTGATGAAGACCTCGTCAAACCGTTCCTCAGGGAAGCCGCAGCTCTTCGCCATGGCCTTCAGAATACGGCGCTCATTGATGCGAATCTGGAAATTCTGAAAGCCAAGCCGTCCCAGTGTTGTGGTCGTTGCGAGAATCAGTTCGATCTCAGCAAGGTTCGTCGGCTCTCCGATGATGTCGATATCGCACTGCATGAACTGGCGGTAGCGTCCCTTCTGCGGGCGATCCGCTCTCCAGACATTTCCCATCTGCAGGGCCTTGAACGGCATCGGCAGCTCGTTTTCATGATTGGAAAAATAACGGACCAGCGGAACCGTAAGGTCGTAGCGCAGACCTCCGTCCACAAGATCCGCTTCACTCTTCGCCTCATTCAGGCGAAGCTTCTCACCGCGCTTTAAAATCTTGAAAATCAGCTTCTCATTGTCTCCGCCGGATTTCGATGTCAGGTTTTCAATGTTCTCCACGCAGGGGGTCTCAATGCCCTGAAATCCGAACTCTGCATAGGTTTTCTTGATGACCGAGATGCAGTAGTCGCGGATTTCCATTTCTGCCGGCATCACGTCCTTCATTCCGGTAACCGGTTTTTTCGTTAGTGCCATAATGCATGTCCTCATATTAAAATAAAATACTGTTCCGCACCTCATCTCGAATTCTCTCTGCGGATCCGAGATGCGGCTGGTCAGGAGTCCTTCGGACTTTGGCCGCGTGCTGAACAGATAGATCATACACTCATTTTCCCGCGGTTTCAACGCCTTCCGCATTCAGCAGATGCGCGGAAGTCCCTCTCCGTAGAGGGGCCCTGCAATTCTTCTTCCGCCGATTCCGGTCCGGATAAGGAGCGCAGGTCTTTCTCCTGCTGCCGCATCCGGCTCTGAAACCCTACCGATTTCTTCTGCATGTTCACCGTAGCGGCAGGACCGGATGATCGCCAGGGCCCGGCCTGCATCCTCCCTGTCCACGAGGCACACCATTTTTCCCTCGTTTCCCATATAGAGTGGATCAAGACCCAGTATTCCGCAGAATGCCTTCACATCCTGGCTGATCGGGAGCTTTTCCTCCTCCAGCGTAATGATCTTGCGGGAGGCTCCTGCAAACTCATTCAGCACCGTCGCAAGCCCCCCTCTTGTGACATCGCGCATCTCGTGAATCCGGATTTCTTCCGCCAGAAGCCTTCCCACCATTTCCCCGAGCGGCGCATTGTCACTCTGAATCCGGTTCTCCAGATTCATGCGCTTCCCGAGAATGGCTGCATGATGATCTCCGAGATTTCCGGAGACAATGACCGCGTCGCCCTCCTGAATACAGGCAGGGGACAGCTCCCTCCGGTTCTTTGGAAGAAAGCCGACTCCCGCCGTGTTGATCACAAGTCCTCCTCCCGGTCCGGAGTGATTCTCCACCACCTTGGTATCGCCCGCAACAATTGAAACCCCCGCCTCCTTCGCGGTTTCCGCCATGGAGTGCACGATTCGTTTCAGCTGCGAAAGGCCAAGCCCCTCCTCCAGAATAAAACCGCAGGTAAGGTAGCGCGGCACGGCTGTGCTCATCAGAAGGTCATTCACCGTCCCGCAGACGCAGAGCCTCCCGATATCACCTCCCGGGAACTCCACCGGCGTCACGACAAACGAATCTGTCGTCATGGCGATTTGCCCGCTCCCGGAGCCTGGAACCAGCGTGGAATCCTCCATCTGTGACAAATACGGATTCTGAAACTCCTTTTCAAAAATCTCTCCGATCAGCCTTCCCGTAGCCTCTCCGCCGCTTCCGTGAGCCATTGTAATGCGTTCTTCGCTCATATCCGATCGCACTCCCGTCCTTTCGCAAATAATTCTTCACCTTCCAATATAGAAGTTGTAGCAGCTTCCCTCCTGCGACACCATACAAGAGCCGTGCGGCGAGGACGGCGTGCACACCTTTCCGAACAGTGGGCACTCCGTCGGCCGGATCCTCCCCATCAGTACCTCCGGGCAGCGGCACCCATCCGCAACCTGATCCTTCGTAAGTCCCGATGATCCCGCGTCAAAAAAAGCATATTCCGGCCGCAGGAGCTTCCCGGAGTGCGGAATGATTCCCATTCCGCGCCAGGCGGCATCCGCCGTACAAAAGAACTCGTCCACAGCCTCCTCTGCCTTCGGATTTCCTTCCTCCCGAACCACCTCCGGATAGAAATTCCAGACGCCTCCGCGGCCTCTTTCCCGGACGAGCCCGTAGATCGCAGCAAGAAGCTCCTTTCCCTCAAAGCCGGACACAATGAAAGGAAGTCCTGTTTCTTCTGCAATTTTTCGGTATTCCGAAAGTCCCGTCACCGCGCACACGTGCCCTGGTGCAATAAAACCGGTAATCGGGGTCCGTCCCTTCGTCTTTTCGTTATTCCGGCAGAGCCACCGGATCACCTCCGGCATGGTCTTAAGAGAGGTCAGAAGGCGCACATTGGAAAGGTTTCTTTGCAGTGCTTCCTTCATCAAAACCGCATAAACCGGCATCGTGGTCTCGAACCCGACTGCCGCGAACACAAATCGCTGTCCCTTGTCTTTTTTTGCTGCATCCAGCATCTCCATCGGCGAGTACACCATCTGCACATGGCCGCCGATGGACTTTGCTTCGGCAAGGCTCATTTTCGAACCTCGGACCCGGAGAAGATCTCCGAATGCGGCCACCGTCGTATGGTCTTCAAGGCAGAGCTCCACCAGACGGTCAATGTAAGACGTCACCGTCACACAGACGGGACATCCGGGCCCGGAGACCAGCTGGATTCCATCCGGCAGAAGGGAAGGGATCCCGTTTTTAACAATGGATGCCGTATGCGTGCCGCAGACCTCCATCAGTCTGCAGGCCGGGCCGTCATAGGTTCTCAATGCTTCCAGCATTCGTTCCAGATTCATGCATCCTGCTCCCCGGTCTTTTCCCGTAGCTTTCTTTTCTCACGACGCCGGGGGACCGCCGTTTCCTGCTCCATCGCTTCAATCTCCGCGAAAATCTCATCCATCGCGTCTGCGTCTTCCTTCTTCAATACCTGCAGCACACAGCCCGCATGTACGAGAACCCGGTCCTGTTCCTTGACCGGAAGAAAGCCGGTCTGAACCTCTGTTCTTGTCCCGGAGAAATCCACCAGCGCCTTCTTCCCATTCTCCAAAAGCTCAATCACCGTTCCCGGATAAGCCACACACATATTGCACTCTCTACTTTCTATCTTCTATAAAATATGGATTCATGCCGGATGCTCCCGGTGCATTCCGGTCAGAGCAGGCCGTCTTAAGGCGCCGAATGCTCCTGATACAGCCATCCGGCAAGGTACGCCTGTCCCAATGCAATCCCGCCGTCATTTCCCGGCACCTGTTCATTCCGGTATACCATGAGGTGCTCCCTTTGGAGCATCTGCTCCAGCACCTGAAGAAGCAGGCGGTTTGCAAAGCATCCGCCGGACAGACAGATTTTCTTCTCTCCTGTCCTCTCGGAAAGCTTCTTTACAATCTGCGCCGTCCCGTAGCAGACCGCAAGGTGAAAGAAAAGTGCCGCCTTCTCCGGAGGTTCCTTCCTTTCCTTCATTGAAAGAAGGCCGCGCACCAAGGCCTCCGTGCTCAGGAGGATTCTCCCATCAGAGGAGGGAACTGTCAAACCGCGGAAGGAAAGAAGCATCCCCGCAAGTGCCCGCTGAAACCGCGGGCCCGAGATATCCACTGATCCTGCCCGAATTCCCGCTGACCGATCTGAAATATCTGCTGTCCCTTCCGGAATATCCTCTGCCCGGCCCGGAATATTCCTATTCTCCCCTGTTCTGCTCTCCCACGCGCGCCAGGCGGCATTTTCCAAAAGAACCGCACATTCGCCCTCATAGTGATTCTCCTGTCCGAGCCCGAGGATGGAAGCCGCAGCGTCAAAAAGCCGCCCCATACTGGTGCTGAGAATTGTCCGGCTCTTGTCACCTCCCGAAAGGACAGCTTCAAGCAGCGGATTCCCCGTCTTCCTTCCGACAAGGTGAAGGCAGGCATCCCCGGCAAGATCCGCGCGCACACTCAACGCATCGCCTCCCGGCATCCGGCATTCCGAAAGGCTCCCGAGTCTTCGGAAATCTCCCTCGCACAGGTACAGAAGCTCGCCGCCCCAAAGCTGCCCGTTTGTCCCGCAGCCGGTTCCGTCAAACACAACGCCGATGCAGCTTCGAAGTCCCCATTCCGCCATGACAGAAGCTGCGTGCGCCTGATGGTGCTGCACCTGATACAGAGGAAGCCTCTTCTCTTTCGCGTATTCCTTCGCCATCCTTGTGGAAAAATAACCCGGATGAAGATCGCAGACAACGCACTCCGGCGCCGCTCCGAATATCTTCTCCATCTGCCACTCCTGCTCGCGGTAATTGCAGACCGCCGCATAGTCCGAAAGGTCTCCAAAGTACTGAGAGAGAATCACGCGGTCTTTTTTGGCAAGCGCAAATGTGGATTTCAGGTCTCCCCCCGCCGCCAGAATTTCCGGCCTCTTCGCATCTTTTAAAAAGACTGGCATCGGAACATATCCGCGGCTTCTGCGGATGATCTGAATTCTCCCATCCGGAACGGCCGCCACAGAGTCGTCCAGCGGCCTTCGGATGCTCCGGTCGTGCAAATAGACACCATCCACATCCAGGCCGCCCGCAAATTCCATCGAAGCAAAGTCCTTCTCCCGGAATGGGATGGGCTCCGCACTCCGGTTCGCGCTGGTCACAATCAAGGGACCGGTCTCCTGCAGGAAAAGCTCCTGTACACCAAAGGACGGAAGGAACGCCCCGAGATACCTGCTTTTTCCCAAAACTCCTTTCACGATCCCGGAGCTCTCCCCCTGAAAGCCGGAAAGGAGCACAATCGGCCGCGAAGAAGCCGCAAGGAGACTTTCCTCTTCCTTAGAAACTGCGGCGTACCTCCGGATTTCGCTTGCAGAAGAGAACAGAACCGCAAAGGGCTTTTCCTCCCTTCCCTTCATCGTGCGAAGCCTCTGTACACTCTCCTCCCGAAACGGCGAACACAGAAGCTGATAGCCTCCCACACTCTTTAGCGCCAGAACTCCGCCGTTTTTCAGAACACGGACCGCATTCTGAAAGCCTTCCTCTCCATAGATTCTGCGGTCTTCCTCTCCGTCAGGGTCAGCTTCTCCCAGGAGCCTGCGCTCCCTGACAAAGTACATCTGCGGACCGCATTCATGACAGGAAATCGTCTGTGCATGGCGTCTTTTTCCCTCGGTGTACTCCCTTTCGCAGGACGGGCAAAGCGGAAAGCTTCGCATCGCGGTATGGCTGCGGTCATACGGAAAACGGTCCAGAATGCTCCATCTCGGGCCGCAAATCGTGCAGCTGATGAGTCCATACCGGAAACGCCGGTTCGAAGGATCCAGCATTTCCTTCCGGCAGTCCGGACAGATCCCAAGATCCGGAGGGAATGCAGGGAACTCCAAAAGCTCTCCCTTACTGCTTTCCATAATGGAAAAGCCCTCTGCTTTTGGAAAATTTCTCCAAGGCAGAGGCTCTTCCGTCAAAGAAACCACATAGCCCCCCGCAGGGACTTCCTGTCTTAAGGCATCCTCGAAAAGATCAATCCTGCTTCTTTCTCCCGTCACCTCGAGAATGACGATTCCGCCGCTGTTGCGGACCGTCCCCGCAAGCTTCCACTTTCTTGCAAGGCCCGCAGCAAAAGGGCGGTACCCGATCCCCTGTACCGCCCCCCGGACTGTGATTCTTACGCTGATTTTTTTCTCTTCCTTCATTCTTCCGAATTATACTTCCCGCTTACGTAGTTCCCGGCATTTCGCATTTTAATTTGCCGAAGAGCCAGCCGCAGCAGACTTTGCTGCCGCGGCGGCTTTGGCTGCAGCAGCCTTTGCCGCAATCGCCTTCTGCTTTTCCACTTCCTTTGCGATCTGCTCTTCCGAATAGCGGTGCACGATGGAGGTTTTCTCCGTCCCCGGCTCCGTGTACCCCGGCTTCATGGAAAGGCATTTTGCCGGACACACCTCCACGCAGTTGTCACACTGGACGCAGGAGAACGGATGAATCTCCCAGGTGTAATCCCTCCGGGACACCGTGATCGCACCGGAGGGACATCCGCGCATGCACATTCCGCAGAGAATGCATTTGGAAATATCGTTCTCCACATGCCCACGATAGCGCTCCTGAAACTCCCGCTCCTTTTCCGGATAGGAGACCGTCGCCGGCCCCTTCAGCATATTTTTTAATTCATGCCCGACATAAGCAATAAACTCCATCATGGCGGTTACCTCTCAGTGCAGGAAATACACGGATCAATGGTCAGAATCATCATGGCGACATCTGCAAGCTCCGCGCCGCGGATCGTCTCGATAAGGCCAGGAATGTTCGCAAAGGTGGGCGTGCGGTTCCGGTATCTTGTAAGAAACCTGCTCCCGTTCGCCTTGACGTAATAAATTGCCTCACCGCGCGGCTGCTCAATTCTTGCCATGTACTCGCCGTCCGGATTTCCCTTGACCGGCACCTCAATCGGGCCATCCGGCATCTTCGCGATTGTCTGGCGAATGAGATCCATGGACTGATACAGCTCGCCGATTCTCACCTTGCAGCGCGCGTAGCAGTCGCCCTCCGTCGCAATGACAGGTTCAAAGTTCAGCTCGCCATAGGCTTCATACCCCTGAAGGCGAAGGTCACGCCTTACGCCGGACGCACGAAGGAACGGACCGCAGCAGCCAAGCTCCTCCGCACGCTCCGCGGAAAGCTTCCCGACTCCGACCATTCGGGAGAGCACATCGCTGTTTCCGAGGAACATATCCGTCACGATGCGGCACTCCTTCTCCAGCCCGTCCACGGTTTTCAGAATTTTCTCCAGCATTTCGGGCGTCACATCCTTTTTCAGACCGCCGACCTTGTTTACAGAGAAAATAACGCGTCCTCCCGTCGTCATTTCCAGCATGTCCAGAACCTTCTCGC
>CALEFO010000103.1 GCA_937877165.1 uncultured Lachnospiraceae bacterium
TCGGCGGATCCATGCATGACTACTTCAGCGGTATGATCTGCACCCGTGACGGCGGCGCACAGATGCCTGAATTCGTGAAGAACTATACGAATAAGGCTGTCTACATTCTGTACGACATCTTCATCTGTATCCTGCTGCTTCTGGTCGGTGCAGTATTCATTTATACCCCCGGCGACATTGCGGCAACACAGGTATTCGGCTTCGGCGGCACTCCGCAGGAGATTTCCACCTGGGTTATTTATTCCGTTATTTTCGTATACTACCTGATCGCTACGGTATTCCCGATCGATAAGATCATCGGCCGTGTATACCCGATCTTCGGTCTGATCCTGGTATTCTCCGCAATCGGCATCTTCATTGCCATCTTCGCGAAGGGATATCCGCTGATCAATGTATGGGATAACTGGAACACCACCGGTGTTTTCGCAGCAGACGGCGGCTTCGACTTCGGAGCATACTTCGGACCGAGCGCATTCTCCGGCGGACACTTCATTCCGATCTTCTTCCTGACCGTTGCCTGCGGCATCCTTTCCGGATTCCACAGCACCCAGACCGCACTGGTTTCCCGTACCATTGAGTCCGAGAAGGCAGGCCGCATGACCTACTACAACATGATGGTTGTAGAGGGCTTCATCGCAATGTGCTGGGCAGCAGGAACCATGGCAATGATCAACCTCGGCGCTTCTAACGGTGGTGTTACGATGGCACTCTCCGATGCGGGCGCATGGACCTTCAATGTTCTGAAGGACGGCGCACCGGTTACCATTGGTGCAACCTCTGTTGTCGGCGTCATCTGCAAGAACGCTCTGGGACCGGTCGGCGGCGTCATCGCTCTGGTCGGCGTTATCATCCTTCCGATCACCTCCGGCGATACCGCACTGCGTGCCCTTCGTCTGACGCTGTCTGATTCCCTGCACATCAAGCAGGAGAACAACAAGCAGCGCATCGGCCTGGCAATTCCGGTCTTCGCATTGGTTTACCTTATCCTGATCTGGGCTAAGATGGATGCACAGGGCTTCAATACTCTGTGGAGATATTTTGCATGGTCCAACCAGATGATCTCTCTGTTCGCTCTGGCATGCATCACTGCATGGATGTTCAAGAACGGCAAGGCAAAGTTTGTATGGATTCCGCTGATTCCGGCTGCCTTCTATGCATTCGCAACCTGCACCTTCATTGTCAATGCCAAGATTGGTCTTGGTCTTGACTGGCCGATTGCATACACCATCGGCGCAATCTTCACGATTGCATATGTTGTTGTTTGCATTATCAACGGTAAGAACAAGGCAAAGGCTGCTGCCTGAGCAAAACGGGTCTGACGGGTAAAACCGGCGGAGCTGCAAACATGGGAAAAGAAGAACCGCTGGACTGGGTACGTCCGGCGGTTTTTTCGTTACATCCAGGGAATGCAGTCCGTGTATAATAATCGTTGTTACATGGATAAAGAGGGCGGCACTCTGCATACAGCGAGGGATAACAAATGAAAATACTGGATTTTTTGAGACAGGAAGGAATCTCGGAGAGCATTCTCTCAGAGGTGGAGCATTTTCGCAGCTTTTATCAGCTAAATGACGGAATGGAAAGACGGATTCCAACGCCGCAGTACTCCTATTATGGCAAAGAGATCTGGGAGCAGGCACTTTCCACGCTCCTTGCAGGTGAGAATCTGCTTCTGGTAGGACCCAAGGCAACCGGTAAGAACGTGCTGGCGGAAGGCCTTTCGGCGGCGCTTCGACGACCCGAGTGGGATGTGTCCTTCTACATCAACACAGATGCGGCATCGCTCATCGGAACGGATACATTTGAAAACGGAAGGGTGACACTTCGCAAGGGACCGATTCTGCAGTGCGCGGAAGAAGGAGGCTTCGGAATCCTTGATGAGATCAACATGGCGAAGAATGAATCGCTTGCTGTTCTGCATGCGACTTTGGATTTCCGCAGGATCATTGACGTTCCTGGCTATGACAGAATTGTATTGAACGATGCGACGCGCTTCATTGGAACGATGAACTATGGCTATGCAGGAACCAGAGAGATCAACGAGGCGTTGGCATCCCGCTTTATGATCATCCAGATGCCTGTCATCACGGAAGAGAATCTGAAGAAGCTCATTCAGGAGAAGTATCCGGACATCCGGGAGGATTACAAGGATCAGTTTGCGAAGCTCTTCAGTGACATCCGGCGCAAATGCGAAGGCGGCGAAATTTCCACCAAGGCACTGGATCTGCGCGGTCTTCTGGCGGCAATCCGGATGATGCACCGGGGACTTCCTGCGGTGCAGGCCCTGCAGCTCGGCATTGTCAATAAGTGCTTTGACGATTATGAAAGACAGCTGGTCAGCGATATGATTACGGTCCGCTTCCCGGGAGATCTCGGCAAAGAGAGTATTTTTGCATAATGGAAATTACAGAATTTGAGAAAAAACGTGCTGCGAATCTGATCTGGAACAGTGCACACGATTATACCATCGAGACGGGCTTTCGCGTGTATGATGCGGACGGAAAGGCCGATGTCTACTGGAACAGCATTGTGGGGGCCATTCATCTGCATTATGACTGGAATAAGCTTCTTGCGTTCTACAACACCTTCCACGAGAGAATCAATCAGGGCGTTTATGAAAGCCTGTTCTGGCTGGCACTGGAGAATGCGGCCTATGAGAAGGAAAAAAATCTGCGTCCGGTTTTCCCGTACCTTCGCAGGCAGTATGCGCTGACAAAGCTGGATGCAATGCACGGAGAATTCTCACTGGAGGATTCTGCGGGACAGCGGCTCCTTGCCATTACGATGGGGCATTTCCGCCGGGCACTCGGGGAAGACTGCGGCCTTCCGGACGCGGTGGACAGGAAGCTTCTGGATGCAGTCGAGTTGGGAGCGGATCTTTCGACAGACGAGATCATCGCACAGCTGACGAAGACACTGGAGACATTCTTTACCTATCGGCCGGACGGGCCGGACCTTCCCGGCGGGGAGAAGAAAATCCTGAATCCGTTCTCGCTGTTTTCTCTGCGAAGACGGAAGCGGAACGGATATGCGGAAATGGGACCGGTGCGGCGTATGTCGTTCGGCTTTGGTGAGCACGTGGCGGAATATGGAAGTGAGGTGCTGGATCAGAGCCATCTGAGCGTTGCATTTGCCAATTATACGGCACAGACGGATGAAGGCCTGAAGGAGTACATCACCAATTACTTCGGCCGTCCTATCTATGATGCAAAGGAGACAGTAAAGCTTCAGAAGGAGTATTGCTGGGGCAATCACACCGATGTAAAGCTTCATATTACACGAGGGGAGTACACGGAGGAGATGCTGCACGCCGGCTTTGCCGGCAAAATGCATCAGGAGGCCCTGAAGCAGGGGGAGGCCAACCGAAAGGCCTACGCGGCGAATGAAGGCATTTATCGCGTGCAGGTGGAAAAGCTGACCGGAAGAATCCGCAATTCGATTCTCACGCACCTGGACGATCAGATTGTGAAGTCGGCAGCGGGAAATCTTTGCGCAGACCGTATCTGGCGGGCTCTGTATCTGGATGACAGCAAGGTTTTTGAGAAGAAGATTCTGGGAGATACCGGCAATATTACAGTGGACCTTCTGCTGGATGCGTCCACATCACAAATTCACCGGCAGGAGACCGTGGCGGCGCAGGGCTACATGATCGCGCAGAGCCTGACGAACTGTGGCATTCCAGTCCGAATGTATTCGTTCTGTTCGCTGAACGGGTATACCATTATGAACCTGTACCGGGATTA
>CALEFO010000104.1 GCA_937877165.1 uncultured Lachnospiraceae bacterium
GGTCCTGCAGGCAGAAGCCGCAGTATATGAATATAAATGGTACTACAGGCTGCCGGTCAATCTGACAGAAAATCAGATTCTTTATAAGCATGCAAGGTATCTTCGTCTTGCGGAGTATGCTGCCAATACGCACAGATGGAACCGGCACTATTATCTGCTCCGTCTCCTGCGGATCCAGACAAGATATGCACTTTCCATTCCGCTGAATGTGATGGGAGAGGGCTTTTCCATTGCGCATCTCGGCCCGGTGATTATTAACGCTGGCAGTACAATCGGAACAAACTGCCGGATCCATCCGGGGGTCTGTGTCGGGGCAAATGGCGGGAAACCGCCGAGAATTGGGAACAATGTTTACCTGGGGCCCGGTGCGAAGGTGTTCGGCGACATTGAGCTTGCGGACGGTGTGATGGTGGGAGCCAATGCCGTTGTGAATCATAGCTGCAATGTGCAGGGAGCACATCTTGTGGGTGTTCCGGCGCATATTGCGGTAAAATAACTGCGCAATCGGGAAGTATGGGAAGTTGGGAGAAAGGACGATGAAAATCAGTATATTCGGACTGGGCTATGTTGGCTGTGTAAGTGCGGGATGCTGTGCACGGATGGGACATCATGTCATTGGCGTAGATGTCTCAGAAAACAAAGTGAACCTGATTAATCAGGGGCGGCCGACCATTATAGAAGAAAACGTTGCTGAGCTGATCCGCAGCGGACATGAAACAGGAAGAATTACAGCCACAACAGACGCGAGAAAAGCAGTTCTGAATACAGACCTCACCTTTATTGTGGTAGGAACACCGAGTGCCAGTGACGGACATTTGAATCTGAGCGCAATTTATTCCGCTGCGCGTGAAATCGGAATGGCCCTTCGCGAGAAAAAGCAGTTTCATGTGGTGGCAATTCGTTCCACCGTGCTGCCAGGAACAAACCGTGAAGTGGGAAGAATTCTGGAGGAAACCTCCGGAAAGAAACGTGGAGAAGCATTTGCAGTAGTGTCAAACCCGGAATTCCTTCGTGAGGGAACGGCCGTATATGATTACATGAATCCCCCTATTACTCTGATTGGTACCGAAGACAGGCGGGCGGAACAGATCATGCGGCAGCTGTATGCGGAGCTTCCCGGGGAATTTGTTTCCACGGATATTGAAGTCGCGGAAATCATGAAGTATGTCAACAATACCTTTCATGCATTGAAGATTGTATTCGGGAATGAAA
>CALEFO010000105.1 GCA_937877165.1 uncultured Lachnospiraceae bacterium
GAAGCCGGAATGCCAGCTGAAGGTCCGGGAGGCGGTTTATCTTGATAACAGGCTGGATCTGTTCTGAGAAAGCCAGGACGCAGAGTAAAACAATAGAGTCCCCCTCGTCGCCGTCGGAAAGTCAGAGGATGAAAGGGCTTGCCATGTGCGGAACCGTTATAAAAATTCTGTTTTTTCGGAACATGTGTTACAATACCATCTGTATGTGCGGAGATAGTCTGTCCGCACACAGCTTTCAGAGCGTTTGATAGATCAGAATTTACAGGAAACAGAACAGATTATGTCTAAGAAAAAATCCAAACCGATCGTAGCCATTGTCGGCCGTCCCAATGTAGGAAAGTCCACGCTGTTCAACGCCATCGCGGGAGAGAGAATCTCCATTGTGGAGGATACTCCCGGCGTAACCAGAGACCGGATCTACGCGGATGCGAGCTGGCTGAATTACAATTTTACCCTGATTGATACCGGCGGAATCGAGCCGGACTCGAATGATATCATCCTGTCCCAAATGCGGGAGCAGGCCCAGATCGCCATTGACATGGCGGATGTCATTCTGTTTCTCGTGGATATCCAGTCCGGCGTACAGGACTCGGATTCCAAGGTGGCAGATATGCTGCGCCGTTCCCACAAGCCGGTCGTCCTGACCGTCAACAAGGTGGACAAGCCAGTGCAGATGCAGCCGTATGTTTATGAATTCTACAACCTCGGCATCGGGGATCCGATTCCGGTTTCCGCATCAGGCAAGACCGGCATCGGCGATCTCCTTGATGAAGTGGTTCGTCATTTCCCGGAGGGCTCGGATGACATCGAAGAGGATGATACCGTCCGCGTTGCCATCATTGGCAAGCCCAATGTCGGAAAGTCCTCCATCGTCAATCGTCTGATCGGTGAGAACCGTGTCATTGTTTCGGATATTGCCGGGACAACGCGCGACGCGATCGACACGAGAGTCCGTCACAACGGAAAGGATTATATTTTCGTGGATACCGCAGGACTGCGCCGCAAGAACAAGATCTCGGAGGAGCTGGAGCACTACATGGTGCTGCGCGCCGTGGCGGCCGTGGAGCGCTCGGACATTGCGCTTCTTGTCATCTCTGCCGAGGACGGTGTCACGGAGCAGGACGCGAAGATCGCGGGAATCGCGCATGACCGCGGAAAGGCAGTCATCATCGCAGTGAACAAGTGGGATGCCATCACGAAGGACAATTCCACGATGAAGGACTTCACGGCGAAGATTCATCAGATCCTTTCGTTCATTCCGTATGCGGAGATCATCTACATCTCGGCGAAGACGGGTCAGCGCATGAATGTCATCTATGATGAGGTCGACATGGTTTCCAACAACCAGAATATGCGCATTCAGACGGGTGTCCTCAATGAGATTCTGACCGAGGCCGCTGTCATGCAGCAGCCGCCGTCAGACAAGGGCAGGATGCTGAAGATTTATTATGGAACGCAGGCGGGAGTCAAGCCGCCCACCTTTGTCCTGTTCGTGAATTACAAGTACCTGATGCATTTCTCCTATCTGCGCTATCTGGAGAATCAGATCCGGCAGACCTTCGGCTTTGTCGGAACGCCGATCAAGTTTATCGTCCGCGAGAGAAACGAGGACGAGAAGAAGTAAAGAGTATCCGAGCGGTGCGGAAACAGCACCGGAACGCGGGGGAAGAAAGGAGCAATCGACGGATGAATATCGCACTGCGGCTGATCTGTCTGGTGATCGGATATTTTTTTGGCTGTATCCAGTGGGCCTATCTGATCGGAAAACATAAGGGAATCGATATCCGCAACTACGGAAGCGGCAACTCCGGAACCACCAATGCCATGCGCGTCATGGGGAAAAAGACCGGGTATCTCGTTTTTTTTCTGGATCTGGGAAAGGGGCTGATCTGCCTTCTGCTCATCGGAGCCTTATTCGGCAAAAGTCATCCGGATATGGTCTATCTTCTGAAAATGTGGGCGTTTGCAGGTGTGGTTCTGGGACATGACTATCCTTTTTACATGAAATTCCGCGGCGGAAAGGGCGTTGCCGTGATGGCGGGCTTTGTGTTCGGCTATCACATCAGTCTTCTTCCGTTTGCGGCACTTGCCTTTTTCGTTCCGTTTCTTGTGACGCATTATGTGTCTCTGGGGTCTTTGTGCGTATACGGACTGACCTTCCTTGCAGTTGTCATCGAAGGAGCGCTTGGAATGTACCACACGGGCACGGCGATGCTGATTGAGATTGACGTGATTATGGGAATTCTTACCGCAATGGCGTTCTGGCGGCACCGCTCGAACATCGGACGACTGAGGGCGGGCAATGAGAGAAAGCTTTATCTGACTCATTCTGACAAGGAGAGCAGATAGGATCTGAAGGCCGGACTTGGCGGACAGGAAAGAGCACCGGAAGACAGAAGCTGAGGCGGCAGGGATCCCTGTGCGGGCACCGGCTGCCGCATTCGGCAAAACCGCTGCACTCGAAGATGTCTGAT
>CALEFO010000106.1 GCA_937877165.1 uncultured Lachnospiraceae bacterium
CGGCAATCGCGGGTGTCATTGCGGATCCTTGCAAATATTGAGGAGGGAAGTATAAGAATGGAAGCAGCAAAAGGAACAGTATTCAGATTCGGTGACAACGTGGACACCGATGTCATCATTCCTGCCCGGTATCTGGCAACCTCCGAACCCTCGGAGCTTGCTGCGCACTGCATGGAGGACATTGACAAGACCTTCATTCAGAAGGTGAAAAAGGGCGATATCATTGTCGCGGGACGCAACTTCGGATGCGGCTCTTCCCGTGAACATGCGCCAATTGCCATTAAGGCGGCGGGAGTCTCCTGCGTGATCGCACAGACCTTCGCACGTATTTTCTACCGCAATGCCATCAACATCGGACTTCCGATCATTGAGTGTCCGGAGGCAGCAAAGGAAATTGCGGCAGGTGAGACGGTGTCCATTAATTTTGATACCGGCGTTATCACGGATGAGACGACCGGAAAGACCTATCAGGGACAGGCGTTTCCTCCGTTTATGCAGGGACTGATTGATGCAGGCGGACTGATCAATTACGTTAACAGCAAAGAAGCGTAACATAAGTGCCCGGAGACATTTCCTTTGTCTTCGGGCCTTTTACTGCCTTGACATTTGTTCAGAATAGAACTACTATTTGTTCTATTCTGAACAATGAGTTGTTTTGCTGACAGAAGCTTTTGAAGGAGAAACTGACATGTCTGTATGGATTACACTGATTGTTACGTTTTTTGCAGGGATGGGCGCTGGCCTCGGAACCGGTTTTGCCGGGATGAGCGCGGTGGCGGTGATCGGTCCCATGCTGATCACCTTCCTGCATGTGGACCCGTATCTGGCGATCGGAATCGGACTTGCGTCGGATGTGCTTGCGAGTGCGGTCTCTGCATGGACCTATGGGAAGAACAAGAACCTGGATGTGAGAAACGGGCTGATCATGATGATCTCGGTCCTTCTTTTCACCGTGATCGGAAGCTTTGCGGCAAGCTTTCTTCCGTCCGCCACAATGGGAAATTTTTCCATTTACATGACGGTGATTCTCGGCATCAAATTCCTGGTAAAGCCGGTGATGGCAACGAAGGAGAAGATGATGGAGGTCAGTGCGAAGAAGCGACTCGTTCAGTCGCTTGTCAGCGGCATGGTGATCGGCCTTATTTGTGGCTTTGTCGGAGCAGGAGGCGGTATGATGATGCTCCTTATTCTGACCTCGGTCCTCGGATATGAGCTGAAAACCGCGGTGGGAACCAGTGTTTTCATCATGACGTTTACAGCCCTGACGGGGGCGGTATCCCATTTTGCACTGGGTGGTTTTCCGGATCCTGTGATTCTGGTTCTGTGTATGCTGTTTACGCTTCTCTGGGCGAGAATTGCGGCGAAGCTTGCGAATAAGGCTGACAATGTGACCCTGAACCGGATGACGGGCGCAGTGCTTCTGGTACTCGGGATCGCGATCCTGATTTTCAACTGGGTGGAGTAAGGCGGATTTTGCCTCAGTGAGGTATAACGTCTGAAAGCAACCTTGATATGTCACTTTCAGACTGCAGCATCGGTGCTTACGCACCGGCTGCCACATTCGGCAAAACCGCCTTCGCGGTTTTGCCTCAGTGAGGTATAAAATGTCAATTTCGGCAGAAGAATTGTCGCTGATTGCGAACAGCTATTCCGAGGCGGAAAAGGCTGTGATGGAGCAGTATGGCATGACGGCCATTGAGGTGGATGTGATGCTCTTTCTGGCAAACAATCCGCAGTTTGACACGGCGGCCGAGATTGTGAGCGTGCGGAGAATTGCAAAGTCACACGTTTCGATGGCTGTGTCGAAGCTGACGGCGCGCGGATTTCTGAAGAAGCTGCGCGATGAGAATGATCGGAAGAAAATTCATCTCCGAATCACGGAAAACGCGTCCCCCATGGTGAGGGACGCGCAGCAGTTTCAGAAAGATTTCCGAACCTCCATTCTGAAGGGCTTTTCTGAAGAGGAGAAGCATCAGATGGAAATGTTTGTTGACCGGATTGCGAGAAACATCCGGGATTTTATTGGTTGAAGACTTTCGCGAACGAACCGGACTCGGAGATTGGCTGCTCGTTCTGGAGCAGATGGTTCACATCTCCGAGAACCTGGGCGCGGAACATGGCGATGGCAGGTGTGGCATCCGGAATGCTGCCGACCTGTCTTTTTTCGCTGTTCAGAATGCAGAGTGAGGTCGGAGCAAGGTAAATGCCTTGCTGCAGAACCACCGGCGAGATTCCGAGAAGATAGCCGACGGCCTCGAGATTGGCCCCGAGGTGCGCGAAGAAAACAATCGTGGTATCGTCATCACCGCGGGTTTTCTCCTCCTCGGCGAGATAATAGCCGTCCTTTCGGTGATAGCCGTATTCGGCAAGAATGCCGTCCAGACCGCTCCGGAGCGCAAGAACTGCCTTTTCATAGTCTGGATTGGACTGCAGAAGAGGGTGCTTGTAGAAGCTGTCCTTGTCGAAAAACTGCGCTTCCTCCGTCCAGTACTGGGGCATAAAATCCCACGGGACCTGCCGGACGCCGGTGATGGGATCAATAATGGCATAGGAGAATTCGTGCATCCAATCCACGATTTCGGCAGTGCGGCCCATCTTGCGGAGCGAGGGCTCGGCGGTTAGCTTGGCTCTTTCCAGAGGAGAGGCATAGAAGCGGTCCACCTTCCAGTGGGGGACGCGCAGCGAGAGAAGCTCTGCCTCCTTGAAGCCGCGCTCTGTCAGTGTGTTATGTTCATAATCCGGCTCTGCATGCCGGATGAAAATAATGCGCATGGAATGACCTCCTGAACAAAATTGTACTGTAAAGTTTGAAAGTGACATTGATCTGTCTCTCTCAAACGGCAACATCGGTGTTAATACACCGAATGCGGGGTAGAAACAGGATCTTATGTATGCGGACCCAATGCCTGGAAGGATGCAGCCCCGCCATTTAGAGCCATCCGGAACGGAGAAGTGGGTTCCGGGACACATTTAATTCATCATATCATATTCAAGAATTTCATGGTAAACTGAAAGACATCGAACATGGATTCGAAGAGAGGATATCCGAAGATGATCGCATCACTGACGGGAACCGTAGAGAGCTGCTCCGATACCGGAGTGGTTTTGAATGTAAATGGAATCGGATTTGAAGTGAATATGAGCGCGGAAGGCATCCGGGAGCTTGCGGCCTGCAGTGAGGATGAGCTGGTTCATATTCATACCTATATGAGCTTCGGAAGAGAGGGAGATGCGACACTGTTCGGCTTTCTGTCTGCAGAGGAGCTTCGTCTGTTCAAGAAGCTGATCACAGTCAGCGGCATCGGTCCGAGGGGAGCGCTGGCACTGCTTTCCTCCACGAGCGTGGATGATTTGGTGTTTGCGATCCTTTCCGGAGATGTGAAGACGATTTCACGTGCTCCCGGCATTGGCAAAAAGACCGCAGAGCGTGTGATTCTGGATCTTCGTGACAAGCTGGAGCTGGCTTCAGAGGATGCGGCTTCGGAGTTTGCTGCGAATGGAAATGCAGGAAGCGTCGAAGAGAAGGCGGGAAGCGGCGCTGCAGAAGAGGCAGCAGAGGCTCTGACGGCTCTTGGCTATGCGAGAGCGGAGGCACTGAAGGCTGTGCGGAAGGCAGGAAGCGAAGAGGGCACAGATTCTTCTGATGTGCAGGCGCTTCTGAGCGGTGCGCTGCGCTACCTCGGATAAGTCTTATTGGAGAGAAAATGAAGTGCCTGCCTGCACAGGGAGTGATCCGGAAGGCAGCCGGGCGGTGGAGAATGGAGATAAGAAGATGAGAAGCTATCTGATCAAGGATACGACGCTTCAGGAACGGTTGGAAATCGTAAGGGCCTGGGAAGAGGCCGAAGGGTGTGAGAACAGCGGAATGGATCTTACGGAGTTTTATTCGGATTATATCAGTGGACGGAAGGAAATTTCGGAAATTAATGCGGCGTTTCGGACGGCCTATGTGGTGGATACGCCGGAGGACGACGGCAAGGG
Source organism: uncultured Lachnospiraceae bacterium (assembly GCA_937877165.1). GTDB lineage: Bacteria > Bacillota > Clostridia > Lachnospirales > Lachnospiraceae > CAG-791. The sequence goes on from CALEFO010000106.1 coordinate 3,982, forward strand.
CTGTGGGATGGGAACCCACAGGTGACTTCTGAAGACTTCAGGGAAGGTAAGTGACGTTTGGAAAAGAGAATGATTACAACCAGCTTCACGAAGGAGGACGAGAAGATCGAAGGGTCTCTTCGACCGAAGAAGCTGAAGGATTATATCGGACAGACGAAGATCAAGGACAGTGTGAGTGTTGCCATTGAGGCGGCGAAGCAGCGGCAGGAGCCGCTGGACCACATCCTGTTCTATGGGCCTCCCGGACTTGGGAAGACCACGCTCGCGCAGATTCTTGCCAATGAAATGGGGGTGCACATCAAGATTACGAGCGGCCCCGCGATCGAGAAGCCGGGGGAGATGGCGGCAATTTTGAATGGTCTGAAGGCCGGAGATATTCTGTTTGTGGATGAGATCCACCGCCTGAACAAGCAGGTGGAGGAGGTTCTGTATCCTGCTATGGAGGATTTCGCAATCGATATCATGATCGGGAAGGGAGCTGCGGCGAAGTCCATCCGTCTGGAGCTGCCGAAATTTACTCTGGTGGGGGCGACGACACGGGCGGGCCTTTTGTCGGCACCTCTCCGTGACCGTTTTGGAATGATCCAGCGTCTGGAATTCTATCAGGTGGACGAGCTGAAGCAGATCATCCTGAATTCTGCGGACAAGCTCGGTGTGTCTGTGGAGGAGCAGGGGGCTGTTGAGATGGCGAAGCGTTCACGCGGAACGCCCCGCCTTGCAAACCGCATTTTAAAGCGCGTGCGGGACTACGCACAGGTCCGCTTTGACGGCGTTGTGACGGAGGAAGTGGCGAGAACGGCACTGGACCTGATGGATGTCGATACCATGGGGCTTGACAGGAGCGACCGAAGAATTCTCCTGACACTGATTCAGAATTTCGGAGGAGGACCGGCGGGCCTGGATACACTGGCCGCGGCGATCGGCGAGGACGCAGGGACGATTGAGGATGTGGTAGAGCCGTATCTTCTGCAGAACGGCCTCCTGAACCGGACGCCCAGGGGACGGGTCGCAACGAAGGCTGCGTATGAGCATCTGGGGCTTGCATGTCCGGAAGAGGAGATGTGAGCCTCTGGACAACCGTCTGAAAGTTCAGTACAATAAAATGTGTTGCCCGGTGTAGGAAGAGAATCCCTGCAGAATCCGGGCGGGAGAAAGCGGGACGTTGGGAATCGGAATCCGATGGTTCCGGGAAGAAAGGGCTGCGGAGAATGCCGCAGCAGGAGTGGAAAATGGCTGCGAAGACGGATGCGGAAGTAATTATTGACGGAAAGGTTTATACCCTCTCCGGTTATGAGAGTGAGGAGTATCTGCAGAAGATTGCGTCATACCTGAATGGGAAGATCGCAGAGTTCCGCAAGAACGAGAACTACAATAAGCTGAATCCGGATTTCAAGAATATCCTGATGCAGATCAACATCGCGGATGACTATTTCCGCACACAGCGTGAGATGGATGATCTGAAAGCGGACGGATCCACGCGAGAGAAGGACCTGTACGATTTGAAGCATGAATTGATCGCGACGCAGATGAAGCTCGAGACAACTGAGAAGAATCTGAAGGAAGTGCGCGCGGAGAATGACGAGAACGCGAAGAAGATTATTCGTCTGGAGACCGAGCTGAAGACAAGGCAGGAGCATTCCGGAAGGAACTGAATGCGGTAACAGATACATTTTAAGAAAAGAAAGCGTCGGAGAAGGATTCCGGCGCTTTTTCCATTGAAGGGAAATCCAATGAAGGAAAACACCAGGAAAAAAGTGGAGCTTCTTGCTCCGGCGGGCGGAATGGAGGCGTTCCGCGGAGCCATGAACGCCGGTGCGGACGCGGTCTATCTGGCGGGGCAGCAGTTCGGCGCGAGAGCCTATGCCGGGAATTTTACCGAGGAGGAACTTGGAGAGGTCCTGAAGAGAGCACAGCTATTCGGTGTCCGGATTTATCTTACGGTTAATACGCTGACGAGGCAGAGTGAACTTCCGCTCCTTACAGCCTTTGTGCAGCGGCTTGCGGGACAAGGGCTGGATGGCGTGATTGTTCAGGACCTCGGTGTCGCGGCAGCAGTCCGAAGAGCCTGCCCGGAGGTGGAGCTCCATGCGAGCACCCAGATGTCGGTGACGGGACGCGAGGCAGTTCGCTTTCTGAAGAAGCAGGGGTTCGTTCGTGTAGTCCCTTCCCGGGAGCTTTCCCTGGAGGAGATCCGTCTTCTCAAACAGGAAAATGTGGAGGTGGAGACCTTCATTCACGGAGCAATGTGCTATTCCTATTCTGGGAGATGCCTGATGTCGAGCTTTCTCGGCGGGCGGAGCGGCAACCGGGGGCGATGCGCCGGAACCTGTCGGCTTCCCTATGAGGTGTTGGACGAGAACGGAAATCCAGCCGGGAGGGACGGTGTCTGCTATCCGATTTCGATGAAGGATATGTGTGCCGTGCAGCTTCTTCCGGAGCTCATTGACTGTGGAATTGATTCGTTCAAGATTGAGGGCCGCATGAAGAAGCCGGAATATGTGGCAGGAACAGTTGCTATTTACCGGAAATACATTGACCGCTTCTATGAGTGGGATCAAAATGGCCGTCCCGGATCCTGGTCGGTGGACCGGGAGGATTTGGATGCACTGAACAGCCTGTATATCCGCGCAGACCTCTGTACCGGCTATTACAGGGAACGGAACGGCAGGAAGCTGGTAACCATCCATGAGCCTGGCTATCGCGGGGCGAGTCAGGACTTTCTGGATCAGATCCGGACGAAATACCTTCAGGAGGATCGAAAGCTTCCTGTTTGCGGCGAGGCGTTTCTGTGCGCGGGCGAGGTGGCCCGGATGACGGTCTCCTGCGGCGATACTTCCTGCACGGCGGAAGGGGCCACCGTGCAGGAAGCAAGAAACCACGCTTTGACGGAGGAAGAAATTCGGACCAAGCTTGGTAAGGCGGGCGGCTCTTCGTTTACCTTTGGAAACCTTCAGGTGCACACGGACGGCAGGGCCTTCGTCCCGGTTTCAGCACTCGGAGAGCTCCGGAGAAAGGCACTCGAGGGCCTTACGAAAGAGCTCCTGAAAAAGAGCGGACAAGAAGAGAAAAATCTGCAGGAAGCGGGAAGCACAGAAGAAATGCTGCAGGAGGCAGAACATAGGACAGAATCACAGCGGATGCCGCTTCCTTCAACGTTCTATATGGTAAGGACGGCAGAGCAGGCGGGCGAGGTGCTCGCCTGGCTGAAGGAGCAGGAATCCGGCATCTGGGAGGATGAAAAAGCCGGAAACCCTTCCACTTCACTGATTCTGGACGGCGGGCTTCTCGAGGAGGACAAGGCGGCCAGAAAGAAGAGAGAACATCTTCTTGACCTTGCAAAGGGGCGGAACATTCCGGTTCTTGCGGCGCTTCCGTACATTTTTCGGGAGAGCGACCGTACATGGATCCTGCGTTTTTACGAGGAAAATGCGGAAAAATTTTACGGATTTGTTACGAGAAACCTCGAAGAGGTGGAATTTCTCCGAGAGAAAGAGTATGATAAAACGGTTCTTGCGGACAGTATGCTCTATGTCTGGAACGAGGAGAGCGAGAAGGCTCTTGGCGGGTTCTGCCGGGGAATGGTTCTTCCGTTGGAGCTGGACCGGCGTGAAATGGCCGGAACATTTCGGAACCGTCTGTCGGATAAGATCCTGATGGTATATGGAAGAGTTCCTCTGATGATGACGGCAGGCTGTGTGCGGAAGACGGAAGGAAAGTGCCTCCGCACTGGAAGGGAAATTTCCGGAGGGGAGACAAAGACCGGATCGGAATTCTGGTTTCTGAAGGACCGCACGGGAGCGCGGTTTCCGGTTGCGACGGTGTGCTCGCATTGTCAGAATATTATTTACAACAGTGTGCCGACCTCCCTTCACCACTTCACAGGCGATGAGCTTGCGGACAAGTGCGGCGCGGTTCTTTTTAGTTTCACAACGGAATGCGCAGATGAGGTGCGGGAGATTCTTTCCCTTTTTGCCAGAGGGAGGGAGGCGCTTTGGAAAATCCCGGAGGCAGTTTCCGGGAAGGCTGCGAAGAATTTATCTGGCAGGAGAGCCGGAAGCAGCATAGCTTGCGCGGAGCCGGAGTATACCAACGGTCACTACAGGAAGGGTGCAATTTAATTTTTCATGCGGACTTATATCCTGGCTTTAACCAAATACGGTATTATTGCCGTCATAATTGCATATACGATACTGTCTTTTTATCTTCTTACACAGAAGGATCCGAAGAAAATCCGGTTTCTCACGCTGATTGAGAACGGCCTCATCCTTTTGTTTCAGCTGATCAGCTATTTTACTTTGTATGTTGCTCTCGGAGAAGGCAGATATATGCTGTTTGCTTTCCTGGTGATGGGAGCGTTCTTTGCAATTTTTTTGTTGTACCGGACGCTCTACTATCATGCCAATATGCCCCTGTTCAACAATATGTGTCTGCTTTTGTCAGTGGGTCTTGTCATTCAGTCGCGCCTGTCCTTCAGCAACGCGGTACATCAGATGATGATCGCCTCTGCGGGGCTTCTGATTGCCTTCGTGGTTCCTCTTTTCCGGAGAAAATTTTATCTTCTGAAGACGCCACGCTATATGTATGGCATCGTTGGCATTCTGAGTCTGGCTGTGGTCATGCTCCTTGGAGCAACGACCCTTGGCGCGAATATCACCTATACCATTGCGGGTGTCACCTTCCAGCCTTCGGAATTTGTTAAAATCATCTATATTCTGTTTCTTGCCAGCACGCTGAAGGACGTGAGGAACTTTAAGGAGTTTTTGATTGTTGCAGTCTTTGCAGCGGCTCATGTGCTGGTTCTTATCGGATCCAGGGATCTTGGTTCGGGTCTTATTTTCTTCGTGGTATTTTTGTTTATGGCCTTTCTTGCAACGGGCGAGTGGATTGTGCTTGCAGGAGGCATGGGACTGGGCCTTGTGGGCGCGGTCGGCTGCTATTTCCTGTTCTCGCATATCCGGGAGCGCGTGCAGGCCTTTTTGGATCCATGGAGTCTCATTGATTCCATCGGTTATCAGATTACGCAGTCGCTTTTTGCAATTGGAGCGGGCGGCCTGTGTGGTGTTGGTCTCGGGCAGGGGACTCCGTCGGATGTCCCGTTCGTCGAGTCGGATTTTGTCTTCGCGGCAGTGTGCGAGGAGCTTGGGCAGATTGTAGGCGTGTGCATCATTCTCGTCGGCATCAGCTGCTTCCTTGTCATGCTGGGGCTTGCGTCGAGCTTTGCGGACCGCTTCTACCGGCTGATGGCCTACGGCGCCGCAATTTGCTATGTATTCCAGATGTTCCTGACTCTGGGCGGCCAGACGAAGTTCATCCCGCTGACCGGTGTGACGCTTCCGTTCATCAGTTACGGAGGAAGCTCTATTTTGTCAACCCTGATCATTTTCACTCTGGTGGAGGTGATGTGCATTCTGCGCGGCGAGAAGATCGAAGAGGTGCAGAAGCGCAGGATGCGGCTGAAGCAAAGGGATGCGGCTTATCGGAGCCGCTACAGCGGCAATGATTACCGGAAAGTGCGCGGGACAGGATATACCTCTTCCTCTGAAAGGCGAAGATCCCAGGATTCCTCCGGGTATCGGCGCAGTGCGTATGCGGAAACGGAAAGACGATCCTATTACCGCGGCGAGAGCAGCTATGAGGATCGTTATGAAAGGTCCAACGCCGTGCGCCGTACGGCGGGAGAGAACCTGTATGTGCAGAATGGCAGATATACTTCTTCGGGGGCGGGAAGGCGTTCTTCGGTGAGGGCGTCTGGCACATCCGATAACGAGGAATTTTACGATGACTGACAGAAGATCTTATTCCAGACAGGATCCGGGCTCCCGCAGGACGTCTCTTCGCGGAGAGGAAACCGGGCGCCTGTCCGGAGAGGAGAGAAGGGCACGGTATAAAAAGGCGGCGCTTCTTAAGGAAAAAGCACAGGTACGGCGTCAGGTATTCGTGACCGGCTCGCTGGTCAGCGTGCTGTTTGCCGCGATGATCGTCTATTTTCTGGTCTATACGAACAGCAATTCGAAGCAGTTGTTCGAGAACGACTACAATAAGCGCGAAGAAGCCCTTCTGGAGAAAAATGTCCGGGGCAAAATCTATGCCTCTACCGGAGAGGTGCTTGCGGAGACCATTCAGGACCAGGACGGAAATGATGTCCGATCCTATCCGTATAAAAATCTGTTTTCCCATATCATCGGCTATACCTATAAGGGCGGAAGCGGCGTGGAGCAGCTGGAGGATTACAACCTGACGCACTCGGATATTTCCCTGTCGGATCAGGCT
>CALEFO010000107.1 GCA_937877165.1 uncultured Lachnospiraceae bacterium
CGGCTTTTGTTTTTCTATGGAAGGCGGAGCGGATGCCGGCAGGGATCTCATGAAGAGCGATAAGGAGGTTTTCTTATGAAACCGGTAGTTCTGGTAGTAATGGACGGCGTCGGCTGGACCGACAAGGATCAGGGAAACGCAGTGATGCATTCCTACAAGCCCCAGATTGATGAGCTGATGACCAAGTGGCCGCACACCACCATTAAGGCAAGCGGCACGGCAGTCGGCCTTCCGTCGGATTCTGACATGGGCAACTCCGAGGTCGGACACAATGCACTGGGCTGCGGCCAGATTTATTCGCAGGGCGCAAAGCTTGTCAACGAGAGCATCGAGTCCGGCAAGATCTATGAGTCGAACGCATGGAAGGGTGCCGTGGATTATCTGAAGAAGAACGGCGGCAAGCTGAATTTTGTCGGCCTTCTTTCGGACGGCAATGTGCACTCCAATATCTCCCATCTGATCGCCATGATCAAAGAGGCGAAGAAGGAAGGCGTGGCAGAGGTACGCGTACATGCGCTTCTGGACGGCCGCGATGTTCCGGAGACATCTGCACTTCAGTACGTAGATGAGCTGGAGAATGTATTCAAGGAACTCAATGACGATACCTTCCATGGCTGCATTGCTTCCGGCGGCGGACGTATGACCATCACGATGGACCGCTACGAGGCAGACTGGTCCATGGTTGAGAGAGGCTGGCATATTCATGTCATGGGTGACGGCCCGAAGTATGCTTCGGCAAAAGAGGCCATCGAGACGCTCCGCAAGGAGGGCGGCTACACGGATCAGTATCTTCCCGGATTTGTCATCGCGGACAAGGACGGCAACCCGGTTGGACCGATCGATGACGGCGATTCTGTCATCCTGTTCAACTTCCGCGGCGACCGCGCAGTGGAGTTCTCCAAGGCATTTGATTACATGGACAAGGGCTTCGATGCATTCCCGATGCCGAAGAAGCCGAAGGTATTTTATGCAGGCATGCTGCAGTATGACGGAGACCTGAAGCTCCCGAACAACTTCCTGGTGGAGCCTCCGCATATTGAGCATACGATGAGCGAGTTCCTGGTGGAGAAGGGTGTGAAGTCCTATGCATGCTCCGAGACGCAGAAGTTCGGACATATGACCTATTTCTGGAACGGCAACCGCTCCGAGAAGTTCTCGGAAGAGCTGGAAGACTGGGAAGAGGTTCCTTCGGATGTCATTCCGTTTGACCAGAAGCCCTGGATGAAGGCAACCGAGGTGACGGAGAAGATTGTTGCAGCTATCGAGAGCGGCAAGTATCAGTTCATCCGCTGCAACTATCCGAACGGCGACATGGTCGGTCATACCGGAAACTATGAGGCAACCATCATCGGTGTGGAGGCCGTTGATCTGAACCTTAAGAGAGTCATGGAGGCGTGCCTGAAGTATGATTACTGCCTGCTGGTAATGGCAGATCACGGCAACTCCGATCAGATGTATGACAAGGGAACCAATCCGGACGGCTCCCCGAAGCCGAAGACCTCGCACACACTGGCGCGTGTTCCGTTCGCAGTATTCAACGGACCGGAGGGTGTCAAGGTGAAGGCTGGCGATTTCGGACTTGCCAATGTTGCGGCAACCACCGTCAAGATTCTCGGCTACGAGCCTCCGAAGGAATGGCTGGAGAGTATCATTGAGTGAATTGAACAATAATCAGAATAACGACAGGGAACAGGACGGTGGAACGCACATCCGCTATTGTGCGATCTGCCACCGTTCGGAGCAGGACGCGGGGCATCTCGTGGATATGCCGGGGGGCCTTGGCGTCTGCCCGAGCTGTATGCAGCATCTGGTAGATGCGGCAAGCTCCGTTGACTACCAGAAGTTCATGGATCAGGTTTCCAAGGGAATGCTCCCGGATTTTTCCGGATTCATGGACATGATAAGCGGCAGTGCCGGATCAGGGAATGAGAATTCCGCGCCTGAAAAGAGCAGCACTCCTTCTTCGGAGAATACGGAGAAGGAGGATGCTTCTTCGGAAGCCGGCAGCAGGGACGGCAGCGATATCCCGAAGGAAACAGATCCTTCGGAGCACAAGGAAGAAGAGCACCGCAGGAAACCGACGGTCAGCTTCGTGAACCTCGGAGATATCTTCGGCAATTTCGGGGGCGGCCCTCAGCCGAAGGTGAAGAAGAAAAAGAAGCAGGGACCGAAGCCTGTTTTCACTTCTGACAATATCCCGGCGCCGCACCTTCTGAAGGCGGAGCTGGACAAATATGTCATCGGACAGGAGAAGGCCAAGAAGACCATCTCCGTGGCGGCGTACAACCACTACAAGCGCGTGAAGACCGGCACGATGGATGACATTGAGATCGAGAAGTCCAACATTCTTCTGATCGGACCTACCGGTGCGGGCAAGACGTACCTCGTCCGCACGCTCGCAAGGCTCTTGGACGTCCCGCTTGCCATCACGGATGCCACGAATCTGACCGAGGCCGGCTATATCGGCGATGACGTGGAGAGCTGTATTTCAAAGCTCCTGGCCGAGGCCGACAACGACGTGGACCGCGCACAGAAGGGCATTGTCTTCATCGACGAAATCGACAAGCTTGCGAAGAAGCAGAACATGAATTCCCGGGATGTCTCGGGCGAGGCTGTGCAGCAGGGATTGTTAAAGCTTCTGGAAGGAAGTGAAGTGGATGTCCCGGTCGGGGCAGGCTCGAAGAACGGCATGGTTCCAACTGTGACCGTGGATACGAGCAATATCCTGTTCATCTGCGGCGGCGCGTTTCCGTCTCTTGCGGGTATCATCAAGGAGAGAATGAGGAAGCAGTCGTCCATGGGCTTTTCGGCGGAGCTGAAGGATCGGTTTGACAAGGACGAGGATGTCCTGTCGAAGGTGACGAATGACGATCTTCGCACGTTCGGTATGATTCCGGAGTTCATTGGTCGTCTTCCTATCGTCTGCACACTGCAGGATCTGGACGAGGATATGCTGGTGCGCATCCTGAAGGAGCCCCGGAATGCCATCATCAAGCAGTATCAGAAGCTTCTCGCGCTGGATGATGTGGATTTGGAATTCGAAGATGAGGCGCTTCACGCCATTGCGAAGAAGGCCATGAAGAAGGATACCGGTGCCCGGGCGCTTCGCTCGATCATCGAAGGCTTCATGATGGATATCATGTATGAAATTCCGAAGGATCGGAACATCGGCAAGGTGACGATCACGGCGGATTATGTGAACGGCCGCGGCGGTCCGAAGGTGGAGATTCGTCAGGATCTGGAGATTCCGATTCCGGCGCTGGAGGACAGGACGGCACGAATCGAACAGGGCGAAGGCGATCAGACTGACTGATGCAGAAGGCTGCGGCAGGAGAGCCGCAGGAGCCTCCGCTTTAGAATACTGCTTCAGAATCCCTCGAAGCCTTGGAAGGGCTTTGAGGGATTTTTTCAATAAAACGAGGAGAAAAGCGATGGGAACAGGAGAAAGCATTTTCCTGACGGCAGCGGTTTTTCTGGCAGATCAGTCAGGAAAGGCGGCAAGCCGGACGAGATGGCGCAGGAAAAATCGGAGAATCGGCAGGCCGCTGGCTTTTGCTACGCTGTGTTACAGCAGGAATGAGGGGGCGTTTCTGAATCTTGGGGAGAGAAAGCCCCGGCTGATTTGTGGGATTTCGGCTGCGCTGACCATTCTTTTAACAGCGGTTTTCGTGCTGACGTTAGGGAAGGCAGGGAAGGGTCTTTTGAAGACCGGATTGTCCCTTCTTCTTGGCGGCGCGTTCAGTAATACCTATGACCGCCTGAAGCACAAGATGGTCACGGATTACATTCGCTTTGATTTTGGCCCGTCGAAATTTCGCAGGATCGTGTTCAATCTGGGGGACTTTGCAATCGTGCTCGGGGCACTTCTGATCGTATTGGGAAGCTGAAGGGGAAAAAAGGGTGTATACAAGAAAAGCTCAGCAGGAGAGAAATTCGTTCCTGCTGAGCTTCTTTTTCAGATCAGAAAATCCGTGCTTTAAGCCGTAATAAGCGTTCCTGCCTTGCCTTCGATGGCTGCGGTTGCGTTCTCTGCCGTCGTGATCAGTACGCGCCCTGCCGGATTGGATTTCAGGTATGTGATCGCGGCCTGAATCTTGGGCAGCATATCGGTCGCACCGAACTGGCCGTCCGCAATGTACTTCTTTGCCTCTTCAACCTTCATGGAAGAAATCGGCTCCTGATTCGGAGCACCGAAATTCAAGAACACGTTCGGGACACTGGTGAGAATCAGCAGAACGTCGGATTTCAGGTCGCTGGCAAGCTTTCCGGCGATATCATCCTTCTCGATGACTGCAGATGCGCCCTGCAGAGCCTCGTCCTGTACGATGACCGGAATTCCGCCGCCGCCGCAGCAGATGACAGCCTGTCCGTTGTCCGCGAGAAGACGGATGGAGTCAAGCTCCAGAATTTCCAACGGCTTGGGTGTTGCGACAACGCGAAGATACCCTTTGCCCTCCTCCTCGACAACGTAATTGCCCTTCTTGGTTTCGTTCTCGGCATCCTCCTTCGACATGTAGCGGCCGATCTTCTTGGAAGGAGCGTAGAAGGCCTCATCGTAGGGATCGACGCTGACCTGCGTCAGAATCGTGGAAACCGGAGTGGTATTTCCGCGGGAGAGGAGCTCTGCCTTCAGTGCATTCTGGATATCATAGCCGGCATAGCCCTGGCTCATGGCACTGCAGACGCACATCGGCGCGGGGGAGTAGTCAATATAAATGCGGTGCAGCTCGGTCATCGCCTTGTGGATCATGGAAACCTGCGGCCCGTTGCTGTGGGTGATGGTGAGCTGGCATCCGGCCTCCATCAGGTCCGCCAGATACTTCGCCGTGTAATGAACGGCATCCCACTGCTGCGTTGTTGTGTAGCCAAGTGCGCTGTGCCCGAGGGCAACGACAACTCTCTTTGTATTCTCCATAAATACCTCCAGAAAGCCGGAAAAACCAAATGGTTCCCGGCAGATGTGTTTCTACCATAGTGTAACACAATAGAAGTGTAGTTTGAAAGTGACATCGATATGTCGCTTTCAAACAGCAGCATCGGCGCTGACGCACCGGCTGCCGCATTCGGTAAAACCGCCTTCGCGGTATAAAAATGTGTTGACAAGCCGCGGATGACGCACTATATTCTTAATCAAGATATTCATACATGTTTACTAGGAATACAACAGACGGCAATCACACAGCAGCGTGCGGAATCTTTTACCGGGCGGCAGAGGCGAAGAGGTTCTTCTGGAAAGAGGCATGAGGCACCAGGGCCGCGGCGGCAGACAACGAAAAGGAGGCAGCAGAATGGCAAAGATTTATAAGAGTGCAACAGAACTGATCGGACATACTCCCCTTTTGGAGCTTGCAAACTTCGAGGCGAAGAAGGGAATCACCGATACGAAGCTGATCGCAAAGCTGGAGTATTTTAACCCGGCGGGCTCTGTCAAGGACAGAATCGCACTGGGAATGATTGATGACGCAGAGAAGAGCGGGAAGCTTAAGCCCGGTGCAACGATCATTGAGCCTACCAGCGGCAACACCGGAATCGGAATTGCTTTCGTTGCAGCGGCAAGAGGATATCATGCGATTCTGACTCTTCCGGACACGATGAGCGTAGAGCGCCGCACACTCCTCAAGGCCTACGGCGCAGAGCTTGTCCTGACCGAGGGCGCGAAGGGAATGAAGGGTGCCATCGCCAAGGCAAATGAGCTGCAGGCGTCCATCCCCGGCTCCGTGATCCTGGGACAGTTCGACAACCCGGCGAATCCGAAAACCCACTATGCGACGACCGGCCCCGAGATCTGGGAGGACACCGATGGAAAGGTGGATGCCTTCATCGCAGGCGTCGGCACAGGCGGAACCTTAAGCGGCGTCGGCAAGTATCTGAAAGAGAAGAATCCGGAGGTGAAGATCATCGCCGTAGAGCCGGAATCCTCACCGGTACTTTCCGGAGGAAATGCAGGCCCACATAAGATTCAGGGAATCGGAGCAGGCTTTGTTCCGAAGACGCTGGATACTTCCATTTATGATGAGATCATCAAGGTTCCGAACGAGGCAGCCTTTGAGGTTGGCAAGGAGCTTGCCAAGGCAGAAGGCTTCCTGACCGGAATCAGCTCGGGCGCAGCCGTATGGGCAGGCCTTGAGCTCGCCAAGCGTCCGGAGTACAAGGGCAAGAACATTGTCATTCTTCTTCCGGATTCCGGAGACCGCTACCTTTCCACTCCTCTCTACAGCACAGGAGAATAAAACAGCGCTCCGCAGCCTTGTTTTGCATTGCTTTGACCAATTCCTTCTCTGCCGGTTTGACCGGCAGGGAGGGAATTTTTGCATAAAAAATCTGTTGCATTCCTCTGCAGAAAGCATAAAGTGATGCATAGGGACTGCTGCTGCAGGGAAGACCCTGCGGCGGCAGTTTTGCGCATACAGAATGTGTTTTGGGAGGAGCTTTTTATGAAAAAAACGCACAGCTTGGCATCTTCCGGTGCGGTAAAGGACCTGACGGTCGGGGAACCGATGGGGCTCATTCTCGGCTTTGCGCTGCCGTTGTTCGGGGGAATGCTGTTCCAGCAGTTCTACAGTCTGGTGGATACGCTGATTGTCGGACGGTTTCTCGGCGTTAAGGCGCTGGCGGGAGTGGGGGACACCGGTGCGATCACATTTATGATCATCGGCTTCTGCATGGGTGTGTGCAACGGCTTTGCCATCCCGATTTCGCAGCGGTTCGGTGCCAAGGATTATACCGATATGAGAAAATTCCTGGCTCACAGCATCTATGTCTGCGTGGTGATGACCGTGGTGATGACATTTTTCTGCAGTGTATTCTGCCGGCAGATTCTGACAGCGATGAACACGCCGGATGATATTTTCGACTATGCGTATCAGTACCTGATCATCATTTTCCTGGGAATCCCGACGAACTTTCTCTACAATTTGTTCTCCGGGGCAATCCGGGCTTTGGGCGATTCCAAGGCGCCGGTTCTGTTCCTGGTGGTTTCCTCGGTGATTAACATCGCACTTGACCTATTACTGATTCTGGTGATTCCGATGGGAGTTTCGGGCGCGGCAGTCGCTACGGTGATCTCCCAGGCAGCCTCGGGTCTTCTTGCCGTTGTCTACATGATCCGGAAGGTTGAGGTGCTCCGAATCCGGAAGGAGGAGTGGGAGTTTCGGAGCTACTATGTGAAGGTCCTTCTTGCCATGGGCGTTCCCATGGGCCTGCAGTATTCCATCACGGCGATCGGATCTGTGGTACTGACTACTGCGGTCAACGGCCTCGGATCTGCCTATGTCGCTGCGCAGACGGCAGCGGGAAGAGTCGGGAACTTTTTCTGTACGCCGTTTGACGCGCTGGGCTCCACCATGGCAACCTACGGAGGACAGAATGTCGGTGCGAAGAAGCTGGAACGGCTGAACAAGGGGCTTCGGAGTGCCTCCATGGTCGGCGTTATCTATTCTGTGATCGCTCTGGCGGTGATGATTTTCTTCGGAAGATCGCTTGCCGCTTTGTTCGTGAGCGGAGCGGAGAATGAGATCCTGGATTCGGCGCGGCTTTTCCTTGTGATCAACGCGGCGTTCTATGTGCCGCTGACCTTTGTCAATGTCGTGCGGTTCATGATCCAGGGCATGGGCTATTCGGCGCTGGCGGTTCTGTCCGGCGTCTTCGAGATGATCGGGCGAATGGCGGCCGCCATTTTCCTGATCCCGGTGATCGGCTACACAGGTGCCTGCTTTGCAAGCCCCATCGCCTGGATCCTTGCAGACGCATTTCTGTTCCCTGCCTACTTCCATGTGAGAAAGCGGACGTACCAGCTGTATCACATGGATCCCGCAGAGCCGGAACCGGAGTAAGGAGTAAAGAAAAGTAGAAGGCTGTTTCGTCAGGAATTCATGAGCCTTCGGTAGAATGCGGCGAGCGCAGCGTTGCTGTAGGCATATACCCACAGACCTGCGACACCAAAGGAGCACAGAGCAAGAATCCAGAGAGGGAGAAAAGAGAACTCCAGATACAGGAGACGGCGCTTTTGGCCCTTCATCAGGCTGCGGCTTTTCTGCAGCACGGCACGGGCGGAAAGATTCGGATAGTCCAGAAGAAGATATAAGGCTGGATAATAAGTCAGATCCCAGTACAGCCAGATAAGAAGTCCGGCTGCGGCGAGGGACCAGTACAAGAGGTCGTTTTGCGGCAGCAGGAAGTCTGCCAGTATGGAAGGCAGGAGACAGAGAACCTGCACGGCGGCAAGGAAGAACATGATCCGGACGATTTTATTCTGATTCTCCCGAAGACCGAGGAACAGGTCAGAAAGAGAGGCGGACTGCCCGTACTGGAGCTTCATGTTGACGCAGATCAGACCATACTGATAGATTCCTGCGATGATGCTGATCAGGATGCTCATCAGCTCGGAGAGAACAAGGGCAGCCGTTCCGGAAGAAGGGAGCGCTCCCTGCAGAAGAAGCTCGAGCAGAATCAGAACGAGCAGGTAGGTGACACCGCTTCCGACCGCGATGCCAAGATGCCCGAGAATCGCATGCCGGGCCTCGGCCTTGCAGTCAGTGCTGGTGCAATGACAAGAAATTCGTTTTGCTTCCATAAATTACAGTACGCCTCCGGTGGAAAATGTCGTGTCAAATTGTCCCCACAGATCATCAAACGAGTATCCGTACAGCTGCTGCATCAGGGCATTGGCCTGCGCACGGACGGAAGGATCGTGGAGAATCAGATAGAAAGTGACGATGCAGGCGGCCAGCAGAAGAAAGTTGATGACCAGCCCGATGGTTCCGAGGATCAGAGCCTGTCTTCCTCCCTGCGGAAAGGCCTTCTGCTTTCCCTTGGAAAGAATGGCGAGAACCACGGCGATGCTGCCGAAGATGATCGGCAGGAAAATCGGCAGGAAAACAGTACTCCCGATGGAGAAAACGCCAAGGAGGGCTGCCGTGCGTCCAAGCTGCCTTCCGTATTCAGGCTGTGGATGCCAGTTGGGATCCTGCTCAAAGCTGCCCTGTCCTTCCTGCTGTTTTTGGGATGTGCCCCCGTTCAGATTCTGCCAGTAAGGATTCTGATGGGGATCATTGTAATAACTGCTCATAGCGATACCTTGCTTCCTCTGTGATATTGATGCGTTTCACACGAGTATATCTGTTTTTCGGAAAAAGAACAAACACAGCAGCCGCTTTCGGACAGTTTACTTTATTTGTGGTCCGCCCTGCGGTTGACACCCCGGAGCGGGAGGAATATCCTACCAGATGGTAGAACAAAACTTAATATCTCTTATTCAGAGTGGTGGAGGTACATAGGACCTGTGAAGCCACGGCAACCTTTGCGTCAGGTGTCTGCACGGCTTTGCCGAAGGACCGGGTAGAATCCGGAACAGCGGCGGAGCAGAAAGAGGCAGATTCGGTCTGACAGGCAAAAGGTGCCAACCTGAGCGATGGCGTTTGATTGTGCAGTCGAGCAATAAGGGATTTGTGACACGAACAGATCCGCCTGCTTGATTTCGCAGGCGGATTTTTTTCACGAAGAATCCGGGAATAAGGTATTAAGTCCAAACCGGGCACCGGAAACAAGTGCCCATCAATTGACTTTCAGAACAAAGGAGGTTCTAAAGTGGAGAAGTATATTTTCACATCGGAGTCCGTCACAGAAGGACATCCCGACAAAATCTGCGATGCAGTCAGCGATGCCATTCTGGATGCCTGCATGGCACAGGATCCTATGAGCCGTGTTGCTTGCGAGACCGCAATGTGCACCGGCTTTGCACTGGTTACCGGTGAGATCACGACCAAGGCGGTCATCGACTACCAGAAGGTTGTCCGCGACACCATCCGTGAAATCGGCTATGATGATTCCTCCAAGGGCTTTGATGCAGATACCTGCGCAGTATTCGTTGCACTGGATCAGCAGTCCCCGGATATCGCCATGGGCGTTGACAAGGCGCTTGAGGCGAAGGAGAACAATATGACCGACGAGCAGATCGAGGCAATCGGTGCTGGCGATCAGGGAATGATGTTCGGTTATGCGACCAATGAGACTCCGGAATACATGCCTTACTCCATCAATCTGGCACACAAGCTGACGAGAAAGCTCACCGAGGTTCGCAAGAACGGAACGCTTCCTTATCTTCGTGCAGACGGCAAGTCTCAGGTTTCGGTTGAGTACGATGAGAACAACAAGCCGGTTCGTCTGGAGGCTGTTGTCATTTCCACACAGCACGATGAGAAGGTTTCCCAGGAGCAGATTCATGAGGACATCCGCAAGTATGTCATTGACGCAGTTGTGGATCCTGCTATGGTAGATGATAACACCAAGATCTATATCAATCCGACCGGCCGCTTTGTAATCGGCGGACCTCACGGTGACGCAGGCCTGACCGGCCGCAAGATCATTGTTGACACCTATGGCGGAGTGGGCCGTCATGGAGGCGGAGCTTTCTCCGGCAAGGACTGCACCAAGGTTGACCGCTCTGCAGCATATGCAGCACGTTATGTTGCGAAGAACCTGGTTGCTGCAGGCTACGCAGACCGCATGGAGATTCAGCTCTCCTACGCAATCGGCGTTGCACAGCCGACCTCGATCAACGTCAGCACCTTCGGAACCGGCAAGGTATCCGATGAGAAGATCGTGAAGGTCATCCGCGAGCACTTCGATCTGCGCCCGGCAGGAATCATCAAGATGCTGGATCTCCGTCGTCCGATTTACAAGCAGACCGCAGCGTACGGTCACTTCGGACGCACCGATGTGGATCTTCCGTGGGAGAAGCTGGATAAGGTGGACGAGCTCAAGGCAGAGCTGTAATTACCTGTTTGACCGTTAATCTTCTGAATCATAAAAATAGATCCCTGGCGATCGGCTCCTTGCGGGCCGGCGTCAGGGATCTCTTTTTGTCTGAGGGTGCGCGATAGGAGACGGCTGGCCGCTGCCTCCTTTTGATTGTTTCTGACTTTGTACAAGGCTTTTGAGGAGACTGCAGGTTTTACAGGAGCCCCTGGATCAGAATGAACAGAATCATCAGAGGAAGAATGAACTGGAAGTACGGCTTCAGCTTGCGGGAAAGCTTCAGGCCCTTGCCGGTGTTGGCTTCCTCCAGATAACGGTCAAAGCCCCAGCCTGATTTTGTGACGCAGAAGAGGAGGAAAATGAGCGACCCCAGCGGCAGCAGGAGATTGCTGACGAGGAAATCCTCGCTGTCGAGAACGCCTCGTCCTCCGACCAGCGTCAGATTGCTCCACACATTAAAGCCGAGTACGCAGGGAATGCTGCCGATGAGAATGATCGGGAAATTAACCAGAACAGACTTTTTTCGACTCCAGCCGAAGTTGTCGATGGCAGCAGCAATCAGATTCTCGAATACGGCAGTCACCGTAGAAAAGCTTGCAAATGTCATGAAGATGAAGAACAGGGTTCCCCAGAGCCGTCCGCCTGCCATGTTCATGAAAACCTGCGGGAGCGTGACGAAGATCAGGGAAGCGCCCTGATCCGGGCTGACGTTGTAGGAGAAGCAGGCGGGGAAAATAATCAGTCCGGATAAAAGCGCAACGAAGGTATCCAGTGCACAGATCCGAATGGATTCTCCGGCAAGCGTCTGCTCACGCGACATGTAGCTTCCGAAAATTTCCAGAGCTGCGATGCCGAGGCTCAGGGTGAAGAACGCCTGGTTCATGGCGGCAACGATCACCTTCCCAAACCCGATTTCCTTTGCAGCGGTAAAATTCGGCATCAAATAGAAACGGACACCCTCCGCTGCTCCGGGAAGAAACAGACTGTGTACGGCAAGAACGACGATCAGAACGAGAAGACATCCCATCATGATCTTGGTGATCCGCTCAAGTCCTGCCTGCACACCGCCCCCGCAGACCAGGAAACCGATGACAACGGTCAGAATCATGAAGAAGAGCATTTCGGAGGGATTGGCGAGCATCGTGTTGAATACATTGCCGACCTGCTCATTGGATAGTCCCTGGAAAGCTCCGGATGCGAACTTGACGGCATAGTCCAGCATCCAGCCAGAGACGGTTGTGTAGTAGAGCATAAGGAGCGTGCAGCCGAGAATACAGAACCATCCGTGAATATGCCAGTGGCTTCCCTTGGGCTCCAGCTTCTTATACGCCTGCACTGCACTTGCCCGGCTTGCGCGGCCGACAGCAAGCTCCATGGTCATGACCGGAATTCCCCTCAGAATCAGGAACAGCAGGTAGAAGAGAACAAAAATGGCTCCTCCGTTGGCACCCGCCACGTAAGGAAATTTCCAGACGTTGCCGATGCCGATGGCGCATCCGGCACTGACCAGAATGAAACCGATTCTTGAACCAAAACTGTCGCGTTTGTTCATAATTAAAATATCCTTTGCACTTTTTGAGATTTTATGCCTGCCGCAGGCTGAGAAAACCTGTGGAGCCATAACCTTTATCATACAGCATTCCAACAGAAAATATAGAAGAAAAATCAGCTGCGCCCGGCTGGCAGGCGCAGCCAGACAACATGGCACAATGAAAAAAATATATAACAGATAATTCTGATAACAGAAATAACTTCAGCAGAAAGGACATGGAAAAAGAAAGGAAATCAGTGGCTTAGGCAGGGAACATTCCGTGCGAAGGGAAAGAAACTGACAGTACACATGGGCACGTTGCTGCGGTAAACTGCACATTGACGGGAGAATTTGCAAAAAGAAAGTTGAAATTGGATAAAATTTTGTTTGACACACCGAAGATGGTTTGATAGTATATCTCTTGCGTTCAGCAAACGGCGCTTCACCGGAAAGCTTTGGAGAAGCAAAGGGAGCAGGACACAGAATCAGTAAATTCGATACGGAGAGGTATCGAAGCGGTCATAACGAGGCGGTCTTGAAAACCGTTTGTCCTTCGTGGGCACATGGGTTCGAATCCCATCCTCTCCGCTTCCTAATTACCTTTACTCATATAGATAACTCGGTTAGAGCTTTTGGAGAAATACCCAAGAGGTCGAAGGGGCTCCCCTGGAAAGGGAGTAGGTCGTTAATAGCGGCGCGAGGGTTCAA
>CALEFO010000108.1 GCA_937877165.1 uncultured Lachnospiraceae bacterium
CTCGTATGGAAGGGGCCGCTGACAGCAAGCGGAACGCAGCGTCTTGCGCCGTTTTCCCTGGCAAGAAGTCCCGCCTTCTCCACTGCGACCTTCTCGCCTCCGATCACGAGCTGCCCCGGGCAGTTATAATTGCAGATGGAAACTACGCCCGCGTCCTGCGCCTTCCCGCAGCATTCCTGGAGCGATACCTCCTCCATGCCGAGGACCGCCGTCATGCCGCACTCAATGCCCTCTGCAGCCTTCTGCATCGCCTTTCCGCGGAACGCCACGGTCTCCATCGTCTCCTTTGCCGTCCAGACACCTGCTGCATAAAGCGCCGCATACTCGCCAAGAGAGAGTCCCGCCGCATAGTCCGGATGCACGCCGTTTTCTTCCAGAACATCGGTGATGCCGAGCGCCACCGCCGTCATGCAGGGCTGCGTGTACTGCGTCTGGATGAGAAGACCTTCCGGATCCTCAAAGCAGAGCTTTTTCCGGTCAAACTCCAGGGTTCCTGCATCAAACGCCTTCCGAAACGCGGGTTCCGTCTCATAAAGCTCCCTGCCCATGCCGGCATGCTGCGCGCCCTGTCCGGCATACAGATATGCTGTTTTCATATGTATACCTCCACGATGTCCCGGATAATTTCCGCTGCTGGCCGGATCTCATGGATCTGGCCGCAGGTCTGACCAGACATCAAGGATCCCGTCTTCACATCGCCGTCAAAGACCGCGCGGCGAAGCGACCCGAGTGTAAATTTCTCCAGCTCCTCTTTGCCTGCGCCAAGCTTCTCCTGACGGACGTATTCACGGCTCATGGTGTTCTTCAGAACCCGCACCGGCGTTCCGCCGATTCTTCCCGTCACGATCGTATCCGAACCCTTGGCCTTGATCAGCGCGTTTTTATAATTCTCATGCACCGGGCACTCCCTGGATGCCAGAAGGCAGGTTCCCACCTGTACGCCGCAGGCGCCGAGGGCAAGTGCTGCCTCAAACTGCCTGTGATCTGCGATACCGCCCGCCGCGATGACCGGAATCTTCACCGCATCGCACACCTGCGGAACCAACGTCATCGTCGTCATCTCGCCCACGTGTCCGCCGCTCTCACAGCCCTCCGCGATCACGGCGTCCGCACCGAGATCCTCCAGGTGTTTCGCAAGGATCGGTGCCGCCACCACCGGCATCACAAAAATACCAGCCTTTTTCCAGGCTTCCATGTACTTGCCGGGATTACCCGCTCCGGTCGTGACGAACTTCACGCCCATCTCTTCGATGATCTTCGCAAATTCGTCTGCCTGCGGATGCATCAGCATAAGATTCACCGCAAACGGCTTGTCTGTCAGGCTCTGGCAGATTCCAATTTCCTTCCGCAGCGACTCTGCGTTCATTCCGCCGCTTCCGATGGTCCCAAGCGCACCGGCCTCCGAGCAGGCCGCCGCAAAGGCACCGGTCGCGATGTTGGCCATCCCGCCCTGAATCACCGGATATTTCGTTCCAAGAATTTCGTTTAACATCTTCATTATTTTGATACCTCGCTGAGGCAAAACCGGTTCATCTGTGCATCCGTCTGAAGGAGTGCGCCTCCCCAGGTTAACCCCGCTCCGAACCCGTCCAGAAGAATCGTCTGCCCTGCTTTCAAAAGTCCCTTCCCTGCCATTTCGTCAAGAGCCATTGGAATGGACGCCGCGCTCGTATTGCCAAAGTGATCCATGTTCTTATAGAACTTGGAAGGATCTGCCTTCATGCTGCGGACGCAGTGGTCAATGATCCGGCTGTTTGCCTGATGGCAAACCACCCAGTCCACCTCGTCCAGCGTAAGCCCGCTCTGTGCAAGCAGCGCCTTCAGCGTTTTCGGAAGGGCCTCCACCGCAAAGCGGAACACAGCCTTTCCGTCCATCATGATTTTCCGTTCTCCATCTCCCGGTCCCGGAACCACGATTTCCTCACCGCCCCGCGCACCGAGAAGGGACGCGTACCTGGCGTTTTCCTTACTTTTGAAGACCGCAGCTCCCGCCCCGTCGCCGAACAGAACGCATGTGGCACGGTCCTTAAGATCCAGGAGCCTGGAAAGCTGCTCACAGCCAATGACAAGGGCATAACCATCTGTTTTCCCGGAAAGCGTGCGTCTTTGTTTCCCGCTCTCGAGAAACCCTCTTGCCACCTCCATGCCATAAAGAAATCCGGAGCAGGCAGCGTTGACATCGAGGACCGGGATATCCTCCCGAAGGCCCAGATCCTTTTGCAGACTGCAGGCAACTCCGGGCGAAGTAGCATCGCCGCTGACCGTTGCCGCGATGCAGCAGTCAATGTCCTCCGGCGCAATTTTCGCGCGCAGGAGGGCCTTTTTCGCTGCCTCTCTTGCAAGGCTTACACAGCTTTCGCCCTCTTTGCAGAAGTGCCGCTCGTGAATTCCGGTCCTCGAATAGATCCATTCATCCGAGGTGTCCAGCGTTTTTGCAAAATCATCATTGGTTACCACTCTGCTCCCGGCAGCACTGCCGGTGGCAAGAAGAGTCAGTCCGTTCATAGTCATCCTTTATTGCTTCTTTGTATTGTCCTTTACGTTTCCACCGATGCTGCTGTTTGAATGCGATCGCATTCAAACTTATGCCGCTCCGATTGTCCGGAACTTCTCAATCCGCTGCGCCTTGAGCTCCTCCGGTGAAAGGAGGGAGAGCTCCGCGAGATTTTTCTCAATCGCCATCTCCATGCAGGCATACAGGCGCCCGGGATCTTCCTGTGCACCGCCAAGCGGCTCCGGAATGATCTCATCCACAACGCCAGCCTTCTTCAAATCCTTTGCGGTGAGCTTCATCAGCTCACACGCTTCCCCGTGGCGGCTTGCGTCCTTCCAGAGGATGGAGGCAAAGCCCTCCGGACTCAGCACCGAATACACGGCATATTCCAGCATCAGAATCCGGTTCGCAACGCCGATGGCAAGAGCTCCGCCGGAATTTCCCTCACCGGTCACGATCGAAATCACCGGCACCGTGAACGTAGACATCTGCGCCATGTTCCGCGCGATGGCCTCTCCCTGTCCGTGCTCCTCGGCTTCCTTTCCCGGATAAGCCCCCGGCGTGTCAATGAAGGTGATGATCGGCCTTCCGAACTTATTCGCCTGCTCCATCAGCCGGAGCGCCTTGCGGTATCCTTCCGGGTTCGGCATGCCGAAGTTGTATTTCAGATTTTCCTCTGCGGAATGTCCCTTCCGGTGTCCCACAACCGTCACCGGCATGCCGCGGAACCGCGCGATTCCGCCGTAAATGCCGGGATCATCGTTGTAGAGATGATCGCCCTTCTGCTCAAAGAAATCCGTAAAAAGATGGGCGATAAAATCATCAATGTGCGGCCGGTCGATCTTCCTTGCCAGAAAAACCGTATCCTCCGGATCCGGTCTCGAGCAGGGCCGGAGGACCCTGGCCTTTTCAATCTGCAGCTGTTCGATTTCCTCCGGACTTGCCGCCTCTGTTTTTTTCTCGCGGATTTTTCTCTCGATCGCATCCGCCTTCAAAATGGATTCACGAATCATAGTGTCTTTCCTTTTCTTTCCTGCTGTCCCGCAGGAGGGCTTCCACACAGGTGAACCTCCCCGGCCGGCAGGAAAGACGGCATCTGCCGTTTCGCTGTCTGACTTATCCCGCCTTCCTTGCACTGTCTCGGTGCAGCTCCAGAATATCAACGAGCACCTGCTTCATATCTTTTCTTGCCACGATCCGGTCCACGAAGCCATGCTGCTCCAGGTACTCGCTTCTCTGGAACCCCTTCGGGAGCTTCTGCCCGATCGTCTGCTCAATGACGCGGGGCCCCGCAAAACCGATCAGTGCATCCGGTTCCGCCAGCGTAATGTCGCCAAGACTCGCAAAGCTTGCCGTGACGCCTCCCGTCGTCGGGTGCGTCAGATAGCTGATGTAGAGTCCTCCGTGGTCGGAAAAGGCCTGCACTGCCGCGCTCGTCTTCGCCATCTGCATCAGGCTGTAGATGCCCTCCTGCATTCTGGCTCCACCGCTTGCGCAGAAAATGATCAGCGGCAGGCGATGCTCATCTGCATACTCAATGGCACGGGTAATCCGCTCTCCGACCGCGCTGCTCATGCTCCCCATGAAAAACCGGCTGTCCATCACCGCAACCACCGCGGGAATTCCGCCGATTGTTCCCTTCTTCGTCACGGCCGATTCGGTAAGGCCGGTCTTCTTCTCGGCTGCCCTCAGCTTCTCACTGTAGCCCGGGAAATTCAGGGGATCCGCCGCCTGCAGTCCTCCATCCAGCTCCGAAGCACTCCCTTCGTCGAGCACCGCCCGGAACCGTTCCTCACTGCTCATTGCACGGTAGTGACCGCAGAACGGGCAGACGTACAGATTTTCCTTCCAGGCGGAGGTCTTCGCCCTGCGTCCGCAGCTCTTGCAGTCCAGATACGGATCCGGCAGCATCTTCTGAATGCCGCCTCTCCACTCCTTCATCTTCCGCTCAAGCCCGCCCTGAAGGCTCTGCATCCCGCTCTGTAAACTGTTCTGCATACTCATTTTTTCATACCTCGCTGGGGCAGCCGGTGCGTCGGCACCGTTGCTGCCGTCGGAACGTGACCTTGTCTGTCACGTTCCGACGTTCTCCCTCATACCTGATCTTTTCTGGCTAAAATACCCCGCACAGATCACTTGGCAGAAGCCAGGTAATTCAGCACATCCTGAATCGTATCAAGCTTTGCCAGCTGCTCATCCGGAATCTTGATTCCAAGCTTTTCTTCAAGAGCCATGTGGAGCTCCACAAGATCCAGAGAATCTGCTTCCAGATCCTTCGTCAGGGAAGCCTCCGGTGTCACCTGATCCTCTTCGCATCCAAGTGTGTCAACAATCAGTTCCTTCATTTCATCAAAATTCATTTTGTTTTCCTCCTGCCTTTCGGCTGTGGGTCTCTTCGTTTTCTTTTGTTTCAATTCATTTAGCTAAGTACTGTTTAACTAAATCGTCGTGAATTATTACATACGGATATTTATCTGTCAATGTCGTCTTAAAAACCACTTATTGCAGATTATCGCGGCGTTTTGCGGTTTTTCATAACGTCTTTCCTCGTTCAGGAATGTGCGCTGCCGGGCGCACAACGCAAAAAGCTGCCGCCTCCGGAGATTTTCTCTCCGAAGGCGGCAGCCTCTTTTCGCATTCCTGACAGAGATCCGTTCTCCTGGATCCGCAGGTCTGTCTATGAAATTCTTATGCGGCTTTCCCCGCTGCGGTTCTCTTCGATTCCATCAGATACTGCCAGGCAACTCCCGCCGCAATGAAGAGGATCCCGACGAGGTCCGTCGTCAGTCTCGGATCAATCAGCATCAGGCCGCCTGCTGCCAGCATAATCCGGATGATGATTCCCATATGTCCCTTGAGGTACCCCTCCAGGGCCGCCGACAGGCCGAAAATTCCGATAAACGAGGTTGCCGCAATCTGCACCACCTTTGCAGCAGTCGTATCAATCAGCAGCATCGACGGATTGAAGCAGAACACATACGGCACAATGAAGACCGCGATTGCAAGCTTGGAGGCGTTGAAAGCGGTTTTCATCGGATTGGACTTGGCAATCGCCGAGCCCGCGTACGCGGCGAGGGCAACCGGCGGCGTAATGTCCGCTACGATGCCGAAGTAGAACACGAAGAAGTGTGCTGCCAGTGTCGGCACGCCCATCCGCACGAGAATCGGTGCACAGGTGGCCGCCATGATGCAGTAATTCGCCGTCGTCGGTACGCCCATGCCGAGGACAATGCAGCACAGCATTGTCAGAACGAGTGCAATGATCAGCCGTCCGTTTGCAATCGTGATGATGCCGTTGATCAGCTCATTGGCAAGGCCCGTCATCGTAATGCAGCCGGAAATAATGCCCGCAACGCCGCAGGCCGCCGCCACGGTGATGGCACCGCGCCCGCCTGCTTCCAGCGCGTCAATGCACTTGGAAAGAGAAATCCGGTTCTCCTTGTCAAACAGGCTGACCACGATGGAAAGAAGAATCGCATAGCTTGCTGCCTTCTGCATGGTCATATAGTTGCCGGACACCCAGATGACCAGCATCACAAGGGGCAGCAGCAGGTAAATCTTGCGAATCAGAAGCCGGAAGACCGGAAGCTCCTCCTTCGGAATGCCGGAGAGTCCCAGCTTCTTCGCCTCCAGATGGACGGAGATGAAAATGCCCGCAAAATAAAGCACTGCAGGAAGAATCGCCCGGAGAATGATGTCCGAATACGGGACACCGACGAAATCCGCCATCAAAAACGCCGCGGCGCCCATGATCGGCGGCATGATCTGTCCGCCCGTCGATGCCGCTGCCTCTACGGCCCCTGCAAATTCCGACTTATAACCGGTCTCCTTCATCATGGGAATTGTCACGGATCCTGTCGTCACCGTGTTGCCAACAGACGAACCGGACACCATGCCGCAGAGAGCTGAGGAAATAACGGCCACCTTGGCAGGGCCGCCCGCATACTTGCCCGCCACGCAGTTCGCCAGCTGAATAAAGAAGTTCGAGATGCCCGTCCTCTCCAGGAACGCACCGAAAATGATGAACACCACAATGTACTTCGAGCAGACATTGACCGGTGTCGAGAAAATGCCCTCCTTCGTATAGAACAGATTGCGGACGAGATACCGCACTCTTCCGAAGAAGGACGGATTCGTCAGGCCGTAGGACAGCGCATAAATCAGGAAAAATCCAGCCACACACAGAATGGGGAGTCCTACACACCGCCTGGTCAGCTCAATGAGAGCCGCGATGCCGATGATGCCGAACACGATCTGAAACGGCTGAAATCTCGTTCCCTGATTGATGATCTGGTTCGCGTTGAAGGTGAAATACAAAAACGATCCGGTTCCCAGCAGCATGATGAGGATGTCATACCACGGCATGTAGTTCTCCCGGTTGTCGCCCTTCTTCGCGGGATAGGTAAGAAATCCCATCAGGACGATGAGTGCGAGAAACGATGTCAGCCGGATCTCCTCCAGGAAGGTGGCAAACAGCGTGACATAAATGCACCAGAGTGAAAACGCCGCAAGAATCAGGCGGATCGCCTGCTTATAGTGCCCGGTCCAGATGCGGACATTGGATTCCCGGTCGTATTTTTTCATAATGGCATCCACATCCGCGGATGCCGTCTTGTTCACTTCTCTGCTCACCGTCAATCCTCCTCTGCCTTCGTCTCTACCGTAATGCCGTGCTCCTTATAGTAGCGTGCCGCTCCCTCATGGAACGGTGCCGCCATGCCGGTCGTTGCCGTCTCCAGCGAAAGCTCCGCGCCCTTGGCATTTTCCTTCGCGATGTCCTCTGCGTGGTCAAAAATCGCAGCGGTCATGTTGTAGACCGTATCGTCATCCAGGTCCGCCGAAACGATGATCGTCGCCTTGACCGTGATCGTCTCCACCGGATCCGTCTGCCCAGGATAAGTATCTGCCGGAATCTCCAGTGCCGTGTAGTACGGGCACTCCGACATGATCTCATCCCGGAGGTCTCCGTCGATATTGATCAGATACACACCGTTCGTGGTCGCAAGCTCCGTGATCGCCGTTGTCGGCGCACCCGCGACAATAAAGGCCGCGTCAATCTTGCCGTCTTTTAACGATTCCTTGCTGTCCTCGAAGGACTGATACTGGGGATGAATGTCATCCAGGGTAATTCCCGCCGCAGAAAGGACGTCGATTGCGTTGAAATAGGTTCCGGATCCGGCCGCGCCGATGGAGACGCTCTTGCCCTTCAGGTCGCCGACTTCCTTAATGTCCGGATCCATGGTGATCAGCTGCACGGTCTCTGCGTACAGACCGCCGAGCACGCGGAACGCATGCGTCGGTCCATCCTGCTCAAAGGATTTCGTTCCGTCCCAGGCATAGGCCATGACATCGGACTGCGTGAAGCCGAGCTGGAAATCCCCGTCCTCAATCGACTGAATGTTGACCTTGGAGGCTCCGGTGGACACGGCTGTCACCTTCACGCCCGCATAATTGGTCATGTACTGGGCGATGACACCGCCGTAAGAATAATAGGTTCCCGCGGTTCCTCCGGTTCCGAACATCATCCGCGAGGTTCCCTGGCCGCAGCCGGTCAGACACGCTGCCACAAGTCCAAGCGCCGCCGCAAGAGCGGCAAGAAATCGTACCTTCTTCACTGTCATCCTCCCTTGAATGCCTTTTCTGATAGAAAGTGCGCCGGTTTC
The DNA here is from genome assembly GCA_937877165.1 of uncultured Lachnospiraceae bacterium. Taxonomy (GTDB): domain Bacteria; phylum Bacillota; class Clostridia; order Lachnospirales; family Lachnospiraceae; genus CAG-791. The sequence continues at coordinate 8,158 of CALEFO010000108.1, forward strand.
ATCGCACTTTGTATACAATGATACCATATCTGCGTACAGAATGAAATCCGTGAATTTTGAAAGCTTTTTTCAATGTGCAAAAGGATGGTCCGTCCTTCCGATTGAATCCGGCAGAGCGACAAGAATCCTGTGGAAGATTTCAGGCCGTACGAGTAAAATACAGGCAAAGGGAACTTTTGCAGCCGCCCGTCACGGACCTTTTTTCCGGCAGATGTGCGGATATGCAGACCAGAAAAGTGCTTTTGAAACAGATCTGAAGGAGGGTGCTGTTATGGCAGACAAAAAATATCCGATCATTACCATTAGCCGCGAATACGGTGCCGGCGGACGCTCCATTGCAAGAGGCGTCTCCGAGAAACTCGGCATTCCGTTTTATGACCGCGATTTTGTCAAAAAAACAGCCGCGCAGAGCGGTTATTCCGTGGAGGACATCGAGAAGGAGGGCGAGAACATGAGCCACGCAGGCAAGCTCATGAACGATTTCCTGAATAACGCCGTCTCCTACACCAGCTCTCATGACGGCATCTATCAGGCCCAGAAGGCCACTATTTTGGAGCTCGCCAATGAGGACTGCATCATCATCGGCCGCTGCTCCAACATCATTCTCCGCGAGGCAGGGATTCCGAGCTTCGATGTTTTCCTGCATGCCGACCTGCTGCACCGCATGAAGCGCGCCGCCGAGCTGAACGAGAACGCGGATCCCAGCCTGGACCTCAAGAAATACGTGGAGAAGCGTGACGACCTGCGCGAGACCTACTACAAATCCTACACCGGACATGTCATGGGCGATTACCACGACTATGACATCAGCCTGGATACAGGCTCTCTCGGCTACGGCGCCTGCGTGGAGCTTCTCTCCGACCTGATTGAGAAGCACCGGACGCTGAACTGAGCGTGGTGTTCCCCGGAAATTCACGAAAACAAAATTCCCATCCTCTCCTGCAGCATTTCCGCTGCGGAGGGGCTGGGATCATTGAAATTGGGCCGCTTGGCGGCACCAATTCGTGTTTGAATGCGATCGCATTCAAAC
>CALEFO010000109.1 GCA_937877165.1 uncultured Lachnospiraceae bacterium
CCCTGCAGGCCCTCCAGCGCGAGGTTCGTGATGCCGGACCGCTCGGAATAAATGCCTCCGATTGCCATGATGAAGAGGGGAAGAGCAAAGCTCATTCCGTTGATGATAATGTTGTTGACTGCCGTCATGCCTGCTCCTCCTTCTTATTTTCTTCTGCCGTTCCGGAAGCTTCGTCGGTTTTTCCCGCTGCACCGTTCTCTTGGCCAGGACCTTCTGCAATTCCAGCCGCCTCCGCGGCCCTTGCAGCCTTCGCCTCGTCGCGGCGGGCCATCTTCTGCATGAAGAATGCGTTGCAGGCACTCGTCAGAAGGATCAGCCCGGTGATGACATCCGCCATTTCGGATTCCAGTCCTGCCTGCGAGCTCATGTAGGTAGCACCCTTCTCAATGATTTCCACAAGGAACGCCGCCACGAAAATACCCGCGGGCTCTGAGCTTCCAAGGAGACAGACCGCAATCGCATCGAACCCCGTGCTGATGAGGACCTTCGGCTGGATGGAGGCAAAATAGCCAAGATAATAGGTGACACCGGCGATTCCGGCAAGGGCGCCGGAAATTGCCATGGAAACAATGATTGCACGGCGGACATCCACTCCTGCATAGCGGGCTGCCGTCCGGTTGATTCCCGTTGCCTTCAGCTCAAAGCCAAAGTCCGTGTGATCCATCATGAACTTCACCACGATCATTGCAACGATCGCCAGAATAAAGCCAAGCGGGAGATCGTATTTAAAGCCGCCGATCAGAACCTGATGGAGTGTCAGGCGTGCATTCTCATTGATTGGCGTGGACTGACGGGAAATCGGATCCACATATCTTGTCTGGATGAAGAAGCTCGTCACATACCGGATGATGTAGTTCAGCATGATGGACGAGACAACCTCGTTGATATTGAACTTATACTTCAGTGCGCCAATCAGAGCGCCGACCAGGAGGCCTGTCAGCATACCGACAAGAACCGCAAGAGGCCTGGCCGCTGCAGCCGGAAGATTCGAATAGCCAACCGTCACGGTTGCCATGAAGCCCGCCGCGAGCATCTGCCCGGAAATGCCGATATTGAACAGTCCCGTCTTCATGGCGACAGCACAGGAGAGCGCCGCAAAAAGCATCGGGGTCAAAAAGTCCACGTAGCTCGAAAGATCGGTCAGCATGCTCTTGCCGCCGCCGTACTTGCCCTTCGGCGCCATGCCGCAGCCCTGCAGCAGATTATAATAGGCCGTCAGCGGATTTTTCCCGAGAATCAGGATGAACACTGCTCCGATCAGGAGACTTGCCACGACGGAGAGAAAGGCGACCTTGAGATATCGTTTCTGATTCGCGTTCATTTCTTTACCCCCATCATGTACTCGCCCACTTCTGCGGTTGTAAACTCGGACGCCGGAGCGATCTTGTTCAGCTGTCCGCCGTAAATAACGCCGATGGTATCCGCCAGCTGCATGACCTCATCCAGTTCCAGGGAAACCAGAAGAATTGCTTTTCCCTTGTCTCTTTCCTCCAGAATCTGACGGTGAATCTTGTCAATCGCGCCGATGTCGAGGCCTCTGGTCGGCTGAACGAACAGAATCAGCGGAGAATCCTGCTCGATTTCACGCCCCACAATCGCCTTCTGCTGATTGCCGCCCGACATGGAGCGGACAATCGTCTCATTGCCCTCCGCGCTCCGGATATCATACTTGTCAATCAGCATGTCGCCATACTGCTGGAATTTTTTCTTGCGAAGAACATGCCTGTGGGAAAACGGTTCGCGATAGTAGCGGCGCAGTCCCAGGTCCTCATCGAGCCGGAAATCCAGAATCAGGCCGACATTCTGCCGGTCCTCCGGGATATAGGAAAACAGCCCCGACCGTGTTCTCTTCCGGACACTGTGCTTCGTAATCTCCTGCCCCTCGATGGTAATAGAGCCGCCTGCCGCGGGAAGGAGTCCCGCAATCGCATCGGCAATTTCCGTCTGCCCGTTTCCGGAAACACCGGCAATGGCGAAAATCTCGCCGGCATGAATTCCGAAGGAGACGTTCTTCACGACATCAAACTTATCCTCGTTCTGCACGGTGAGGTTTTGCACTGAGAGGACTTCCTTTCCAAAGTGGGCGGGTGCCTTGTCCAGCTTCAGCGCCACCTCATGGCCGACCATGAGGCTTGCCATCTCGCGGGTATCCATCCCGGCGACGTCGCGCACGGTGATCAGCTTTCCTCTTCGAAGAACGGCGCACCGGTCTGCCACGCGCTTGATTTCATCGAGCTTGTGGGTGATCAGAATGATGGTCTTGCCGCCGTCACGGAGGTTTTTGATGATCTTCAGAAGGGAATCGATCTCCTGCGGCGTCAGCACTGCCGTCGGCTCATCGAAGATCAAAATCTCTGCCTGCCGGTACAGCATCTTCAGAATTTCTACGCGCTGCCTCGTCGATACGTTCAGCTCGCCAACGATGCTGGTCGGATCCACCTCCAGCCCGTAGCGGCGGGAGAGCTCCGCAATTTCACGATTCGCCCGCTTCATATCCACGTAAGGAAACAGTCCCAGTGCCTTTTTCTGCGGCTCCACGCCCAAAACGATGTTCTCCGCAATGGTGTAGTTGCTGACCAGCTTGAAATGCTGATGAACCATTCCGATGTTCAGCTCCGACGCATAGCGCGGAGAAACGATCCTCTCCTTTTTCCCGCGCACAAGGATCTCGCCCTCATCCGGCTCATACATGCCGAACAGTACACTCATCAGTGTGGATTTTCCGGCACCGTTCTCGCCAAGAAGTGCGAAAATCTCACCCTTTTTGATCTTCAGGGTGACATCGTCGTTGGCGACAATGCCGGGAAAGCGTTTGGTGATGTGATTCATCTCGATGATGTAAGGTGACTCCGCCATAGTGCTCTCCTTTGTGATGTGAAATAGATATACTCTGCGAAAAACAGCGCCGGGCCATATGCCCGGCGCTGCTTTGCTACTGGCAGTTCCTTATTTAGTTCAGTCCTGCGAAATCATCCGGGGTCGTGCCGCCAAAGTTGGAGGCAGGAACAATCGAACCATCCTTTACGCCTGCATATGCCTCATTGATCTTCTCAATGGCATCATCCGAAAGCTGGCAGTGCGCGGGATCGCTGACATATCCGGTAGAATCGGTATCTGCGCCCAGAAGAGCGTTCTCGCCCTTGAAGGTTCCGTCCTTGACGTTGTTCAGCTGCTTCTCCACGTTCTTGTCCATGATCTTCAGAGCGGAGGTCAGGATGATGTTGGAGTCGCCGTTCACGCCGTCATTGTACTGATCCGTATCGCAGCCAATGACATATACCGGCTTGTCTGCCGTGGATGCTTCCTTGACAGCCGTGAATACACCGTTTCCGGATGCGCCTGCTGCAACGAAGATAACATCACAGCCATCGCCGATCAGAGCCTCACCGACGATCTTGCCGGTTGCCTCATCTGCGAAGGAGCCGACATAGTTGCCGCCTACGTTCGCACCGGTTACATCGGTTCCTGCATAAGCAGACTCCTCGACGTACTCCGCATTGGTGTCATAGTGCTTGTTCGCATAGTTGACACCGCTCATAAAGCCATACTCATAGTTTACGTTGGAAGGATATGCAATGCCGTTCACAACAGCAACCTTGCCGTTCTGCGTTGTCATAGCTGCTGCAATGCCTGCAAGGAAGCCGGACTCCTGCTCCTTGAAGGTCATGGAATATACGTTGTCGTACTCCGCTTCGTTTCCATCCGCATCCGTCGGATTGGTATCAACCAGAATGAAATCAACATCCGGGTTCTCTTCTGCGATCGGTCCGATGCCTGCGAACTGGAATCCGCAGCATACGATGACATCATAATCCGCAACAATGCCCTCAACGGTCTGATAGCATGCAGTGGTATCACCGGTCTCCTCCTTGATGGGGGTTACCTTGCTGTCCGGGTTCTCAGCGATGAACGCCTGAATTCCCTCGTAGTTGTTCTGGTTGAAGGAACCATCGTCTACGCCGGACGGAGAAGATACGATTGCGATGTTCAGTGCTGCGCTCTCGTCTCCTGCTGCCTCTGCTTCCGTAGTGCTCTCTGTGGAAGCCTCGGTGTCTGCTGCTGCAGCCTCGGTATCAGCGGTGGTAGCTTCCGTATCGGATACCGGAGTTCCGGAACACCCAGCCAGAAGTGCCGCTGCCATTGCCATAGAGCAAACCATGCTAATGACTTTTTTCTTCATAAGATCCTCCTCTTATTGAATCGGCCATCCCTGAAGGCGTCTGCCCGGTCAGAGATCGCCAGAACGCTATGCCTGCCGCAACGCGGCTGACGAACGCATTATTGCATAATTTTTTCCGAATGAACAGAGAATTTTCGACAGATTATTTTACTTAATAAAGCGTACTTTTTACATTCCTGCACAAAGCGCCCGCCACTGCTCTCAAAGAATATTCCAGGTCCCGTTTCCTTGGATGGCATTCTCCGTCCGGCACAGTTTTGCGATGAGTTCTTCTGGCACTCCGTAAAAAAGGACCTGCAGGAAAATCCTGCAGGTCCTTGCGCGCGTGTTTGAAGATAAAAATGGTTGTATTCGCAGTAATCCTTATCTCTTTGAGAACTGAGGAGCACGACGAGCGGCCTTGAGACCGTATTTCTTTCTCTCCTTCATACGAGGATCACGGGTAAGATATCCGGCCTTCTTCAGAACCGGACGGAAATCAGCATCTGCCTCCAGCAGAGCTCTTGCAATGCCCTGACGGATTGCGCCTGCCTGGCCGGTGGTGCCGCCGCCTCTTACGGTGATCTTGATGTCATACTGATCTGCCGTGTTGGTAGCTACGAGGGGCTGCTTCGCAATGGTCTTCAGAGTCTCAAGTCCGAAGTACTCATCCAGGCTTCTCTTGTTAACGGTGATCTCGCCCTTGCCGGGTGTAATGAAAACTCTGGCTACAGAAGATTTTCTTCTGCCGGTGCCATAGTAAACTGCTGCTTTAGCCATTGTATTTTCCTCCTCTATCAGATATCCAGAACTTCAGGTTTCTGAGCAGCGTGATCGTGATCAGGTCCAACGTATACGTGAAGCTTGGTATACATCTGATCGCCGAGCTTTCCGCTGGGAAGCATGCCGCGAACGGCGTGCTCAACAACTGCTGCAGGCTTCTTCTGCATCATCTCACGAAGAGTTGTGTAGGTAGAGCCGCCAATGTACTTGGAGTGACGGAAGTAGATCTTCTGATCCATCTTCTTGCCGGTAACCTTTACCTTCTCTGCGTTTACAACGATTACATAATCGCCGCAGTCAAGGAAAGGAGTGTAAATGGGCTTATTCTTGCCGCGAAGAACATTCGCAACCTCGGATGCAAGGCGGCCAAGAGTCTTATCAGTAGCGTCAACGACATACCATTTCTTCTCAATGGTATTAGCGCTCGGTACGTAGGTCTTCATAGAAATGCCTCCAATTGTTCAATAACATCTGTATCAGCTGTGTGATTCGCACCGGCGTCTGGTAGTTTTCGCAAAACCGGGGAGTCTGCTAGCCCTGGCAAAAAGCCAATCGGGCATACTATCGCCGTCACACGCCTTACTATTATAGGGAGTGGTGGGCGGCACGTCAACTCTTTTTTCCCCCGAGGATCCGATAATTCACAAGGCACAGGCCGCAGGCAGGGGCCGTGTCTCCTGCCGCCGTTCGGTCACGTTTTTCCAGAATCTCCGGCAGACTGTCCGGATCCGTCATGCCCCGGCCCACGCGGATCAGGGTTCCCGCGATGATCCGTACCATATTATAGAGGAACCCGGTTCCGCTCACTCGAAGAACAATTTCCTCCGCCTCATCCCGAAGATCCCGGGAAGGGCCGCCGGTCCGCATAAGATCCGGTACCCTGCAGTCCTTTTCCTCAATTTCAAGGGAGGTGATGGTCCGCACCGTTGTCGCCGCCGTTCCCGCCGGGTTGCAAAAGCTTGCAAAGTCATGCTCTCCGACAAGATACGCCGCTGCCCTTCTCATTGCCGAAACGTCCAATGGAAAATACGTCCAGGCAAAGTACCTTGCCCGCAGAGGATCCGGGATCCCTGCGCGGTAAATCCGGTACTCGTAGGTTTTCTCCGTCTGAAGCATCCGCGGATGAAAATCCGGTTCCACCTGCATGGATTTCCGGACGCGGATGTCGTCTGGAAGGCGCGTGTTCACGGCTGGTGCAAATTTCTCCGCAGGGATCGGCGATGCGGTATCGAACACCGCGTAGTTGCACAAGGCATGCACGCCGGCATCCGTCCTGCTCGCCCCCGCAACGAGAATGTTTTCTTTCGTCAGCTCCGACAGGGCACGGTTTAACTCTCCCTCGATGGTGCGGATCTTCGGATCCTTCTGGGCCGCGAACCCGGAATACTCCGTCCCGTCATAGGCCGTCACGATCATGATTCGTTTCCGGTTTCCGTTCCGATCGGTTTCACACATAGCACAGCACCACACACACCGCAAAATAAACCGCAAGCCCCGCATAGGCCGCGTAGTCTCTCTTCCGGTATACCAAAGGCTTCATTTTCGTCCTGCCCTCACCGCCGCGGTAGCATCTTGCCTCCATCGCCATCGCAAGGTCATTGGCCCTCCGGAACGCCGAGATGAACAGCGGCACCAGAAGCGGCACCAGACTCTGGATTTTCTTCATGAGATTCCTGGAGTCAAAATCCGCTCCTCTTGCCATCTGCGCCTTCATGATCTTGTCTGTCTCTTCCATCAGAATCGGAATAAAGCGCAGAGCGATCGACATCATCATCGCAATCTCGTGTACCGGGACATGAATTCTTTTCAGCGGTCCGAGTACGTCCTCCAGGGCGTCCGTCAGCTGGTTCGGCGTGGTCGTCAATGTCATCAGAGAGGAACCGATGATCAGAAAAATCAGACGGACTGCCATCTTGGCCGCAAAATCCACGCCTTCATAGGTGATGGTCAGTTTCCAGATATGAACAAGCGGCGTCCCTTCTGTCAGAAAAAGGTTGAACACCACTGTCACCATCAGAATCATGATGACTGCCTTCATGCCGCGCATAATGTAGCCAAAAGGCACATGTGACGCCGCGATCACCACACCCACAGCCAGAGCCGCCACGAGATACCCGGTCCAGGAGTGCACGACAAAAAGCGATATGATATAGGCAAAGGTTGCAATCAGCTTCACTCTGGGATCCAGTCGGTGGATCACCGAATCGGTCTGATAGTACTGGCCGATTGTAATTTCCTTAAGCATGGACCGTCTCTCCTTCCGCTTTGGTCTTTCCCTGCGGCTGTTTCCTGGTGCGCACCGCGCCTGTTCCGACCGCATGGAAATTTTTTCCGGTCAGTGCGTTCAGGTCCGCGATGTGGGACAGAATCTCCTCTTTTCCCGCTTCCACTGTCAGGGCGTTCGGATTCACCGGAAGGCCGAGGCCTCTGAGGTACTGCATGATGTAAACCATCTGCGGTGCCGCAAGCCCGATGGGCTCCAGCTCTTCATAGCGGGCAAAAACCTCCTCGGGCGTTCCGTCCATCAGGATACTGCCCGCATTCATAACAAGAATCCGGTCCGTGTACTCCGCGACATCGTCCATGCTGTGAGAGACCAGCACGATGGTCATGTGCAGGTTCTCCTTCATGCGCCGCACCATCTCCAGAATCTCGTCTCTCCCCCGCGGATCCAGCCCCGCCGTGGGCTCATCCAGAATCAGAATGCGTGGATGCATCGCAAGGACCCCCGCAATGGCCGCTCTTCGCTTCTGGCCACCTGAAAGATCAAACGGCGACATCTCCCAGCATTCCTTCGGAAGCTGCACCTGCATCAGCGCTTCCTCTGCGCGTTTTCTGCATTCCTCCGCGGGCAGCTCCAGGTTCTTCGGTCCGAACATCACATCCGCCAGCACATCGGATTCAAACAGCTGATGCTCCGGATACTGGAAAACCAGTCCCACGTTTGCACGGAGTCTCTTGCGGTCAAAGCCGTCCGCCTGAATGTCCTGTCCATCCCAATAGATGTGGCCGCTGGAGGGAAGCAGCAGTCCGTTCAGCATCTGAACAAATGTCGATTTGCCGGAGCCGGTATGCCCGACCAGGCCGATGAACTGCCCATCCGGAATCTCTACGGAAATGTGATTCAGTGCATTCACCGCCATTGCAGTTCCCTGATCATATACATAAGTGATGTCTTCGATTCTCAGTGACATAGGCTCTCATCGTCCTCAATTTTTCTTCTTCGCAAGGCCAAGTGCCTCTGCGAGTTCCTCTTTGGTCAAAATTCCCTCCGGAAGGTCAAGGCCTGCCTTCCGCAATTCATCGGCAAGAAGCGTCACCTCCGGAACATCGAGGTGAAGCTTCTTCATGGTATCCACCTTGGAAAACACTTCGTGCGGAGTTCCCTGCAGAGCAACCTTCCCTTCGTCCATGACAAAAATCCGGTCCGCGTAGATAGCCTCTTCCATGTAATGGGTAATCAGAATGATGGTGATTCCCTCCACCTCATTCAGTGCACGTGCTGCCCGAATGACCTCCCGGCGCCCCGACGGATCCAGCATGGCGGTCGGCTCGTCCATGATGATACACTTGGGATGCATCGCAATCACCCCGGCGATTGAGACACGCTGCTTCTGGCCGCCCGAGAGACGGTTCGGCGACTTGTGCCGGAATTCCTGCATGCCGACCGTCGTCAGTGCTTCATCCACGCGCTCCCAGATCTCTTTCGTCGGGATACCGAGATTCTCAGGACCGAAGCCGACATCCTCCTCCACAACCTGACCGATGATCTGGTTGTCCGGATTCTGGAAAATCATTCCCGCTTCCTGACGGATATCCCAGAGATGGTCCTCATCGTCCGTCTCCATTCCGTCCACCCACACTTCTCCCTCTGATGGGAAAAGAAGAGCATTGAGGTGCTTCGCAAGCGTTGACTTGCCCGAGCCATTGTGTCCCAGTACCGCAATGAACTCTCCCGGCTTTACCTCCAGAGAGACGTCATCCAGTGCGCGGATCTTGCCGCTGACATTGCCCTCATCATCGCGGGTGATGTAATCATGAATCAGTTTTTTAATCTGTAGCATTGCCTTCACGGGCATGTTCTTCTCTCTTTCTTTCTGCTTGTCCGCCTTTGTTCCGTGCCGGCAGAAAATACTCCCCCGTAGTCCATGCAGCGCGGGCCCTTCGACAGGACTTCATGATCCGATGCCGTGGCCGCCACACCGCAGCGTTTCCCGGAACATTCCGAGAATTTCTGGAACAGAAGCGCCCTCCCGGATCCGCCCCGGTTTGCATACTTAAGCAGAATAGCAGACTTTTTCCGAAAAGTGAAGCGCAGCAAAAATCCCCCGCACCTTTCGGTGCGGGGGATTTTATATTCCGGTATCGGATCAGAGATCTTTAGACGAGCTCAAGAACAACCATCAGAGCTGCATCGCCCTTTCTCTGGCCAATCTTGACGATTCTGGTGTAACCACCGTTGCGGGTTGCATACTTCTTGCCATACTCATTGAAGAGCTTCTCTACAAGATCAACCTCTTTGGTGTTCTTCTTGCGGCCTGCGCCTGCAGCCGGAACCTCGGTTACAGGGTACAGGAACTTCATGAGCTGACGTCTTGCGTGCAGACGGGAAGGAGCGTCCTTGGTGACCTTCTTCTCAACTTCATCATAAACGGTAACCTTCTTGCCGTCCTTGACTTCCTTGACGCGCTTGCCGTCCTTGTCCTTGCGGGCAACCTTAGCCTTAACGGTAACCTCCTCGAAGTTATCCTTCTCCTTTGCTGCAAGAGCGATCATGGGCTCAACCAGCTTCTGGATTTCCTTCGCACGTGCCTCGGTGGTAATGATCTTTCCATTGTAAAGCAGTGCGGTTACCTGAGAACGGAGCAGAGCCTTTCTCAGCTTGGTCTTCTTGCCTAACTTTCTGTATTCAGCCATTGTTTTCTCCTTTTCTTATGGCGGCCTCTGCGGAACCTGTGGAATTACCCGCAGCGGTCATGCTGACTGCCGACCCGCAGCGCACCTCATGGGATTCACCGCCGCAGGAAGTATTGTCTTTTCTGATTGTCCGAATTCCGTCCCGGCAGCGCCGTGTCCGGATTCCGGTCCTCCGGCTGACGCGCTCAGCCCTCGGTTTCCGTCCCCATGTTCAGCTTCAGGCCCAGCTCCTTGAGCTTCTCCAGAACCTCGTCCAGAGACTTTCTGCCCAGGTTTCTCACCTTCATCATCTCATCGGGAGTCTTGCTGCAGAGCTCCTGTACCGTATTGATTCCTGCACGCTTCAGGCAGTTGTAGGAACGAACGGACAATTCCAGCTCATCAATGCTCATTTCCAGAGCCTTGGTCTTATTGTCATCAATGGGCTCTGCCATCACTTCCGTCGTCTTCGCGTTGTCGCTCAGATCAATGAATACGGAAAGATGCTCAGAGAGGACCTTCGCTGCCAGGCTGACTGCTTCATCCGGAGCAAGGGTGCCATTCGTCGTGACATCCAGTGTCAGCTTATCGAAATCCGTCTGCTGACCGACACGGGTGTTCTCAACCGTCACATTGACTCTCTGTACCGGAGTGTAAATCGAGTCAATCGGGATGATTCCGATCTTGGTGTCTTCGTTCTTGTTCTTGTCAGCGCTGACGTATCCTCTTCCCTTGGTGATCGTAAGCTCAATGAACAGCTTCGTCTTCTTGCCGGAGAGAGTTGCGATAACCTGATCGGGATTCATGATATGAATGTCCTGATCTGCCTGGATATCGCTGGCGTGCACAATGCCTTCTCCTTCATACTCGATGTATGCGGTCTTGGGCTCGTCCGTCTCGCTGGTGTTCTTGATGGCCAGGCTCTTGATGTTCATGATGATATCCGTGACATCTTCTTTTACGCCCGGAATCGTGCTGAACTCATGCTGAACACCATCGATTTTGATCTGGCTGACTGCCGCGCCCGGAAGTGAAGAAAGCATGATTCTTCTCAGGGAATTTCCGAGAGTAAGACCATACCCTCTTTCGAGGGGTTCTACAACGAATCTGCCGAATTTGCTGTCATCGGACATTTCAGTCGTTTCAATGCTGGGTCTTTCAAAATCAAACACGCATATACCTCCTTATGGTTTTTCATGCAGCCGCGGAACGCTTCCGCAGAATGTGAAAGGTTCCGCGTCACATTAATTACTTGGAATACAACTCGACGATCTGCATCTCATCAACGGGAACGTCGATCTGATCTCTCTTCGGAAGTGCGCTTACGGTTCCTTTGAAATTCTCCTTGTCCACATCAACCCACTCCGGTGTGAGTCTGCCTGCGGTAACTTCAGCGATGTCCTTGAATCTCTGCATGGTCCGGTTGGATTCCTTGACCTCGATGACATCACCGGCCTTGATCAGGTAGGAAGGGATGTTGATGCACTTGCCGTTTACCAGAATGTGCTTGTGGTCAACGACCTGACGTGCCTCTCTTCTGGTACGTGCAAAGCCCATACGGAAAACAACGTTGTCCAGACGGGACTCCAGCATAACCATCAGGTTCTCACCGGTCATTCCCTTCATGCGGTCAGCCTTCTCATAATAGTTGCGGAAAGGCTTCTCCAGAACGCCATAGATGAACTTTGCCTTCTGCTTCTCACGAAGCTGAGTGCCGTACTCGGACATCTTTCTGCTTCTTCTGGTAAGGGTTCTCTTGGACTTCTTGTCATATCCAAGGAAGGTGGGATCAAGATCAAGAGATCTGCATCTCTTCAGGACGGGTGTCTTATCTACTGCCATAGTATTGGCTCCTTTCATTCTGTCGGAGAGAGACTCTCCGATTGTTGTTTACAACGCCGCAAGCGGCGCCTTCATCCAATTAAAAATACAAAACTATACTCTTCTTCTCTTCGGAGGGCGGCATCCGTTATGCGGTACCGGCGTTACATCCGTGATGGACAGAACCTGCAGGCCGTTTGCGTTCAGCGCACGGATTGCAGCTTCTCTTCCTGATCCGGGTCCCTTTACGAATACGTCAACAGCCTTCAGGCCATGAATGAGCGCTGCCTTGGTTGCAGTCTCAGCCGCAAGCTGTGCTGCATAAGGGGTGGACTTTCTGGAGCCCTTGAAGCCCAGTCCGCCAGCGGAAGCCCAGGAAAGTGCATTGCCCTGGGTATCGGTCAGAGTAACGATGGTGTTGTTGAAGGAAGCCTGGATGTGTGCCTGGCCGCGCTCAACGTTCTTCTTTACGCGCTTCTTGGAAGCGGAAGCTTTCTTAGTAACTGGCATAATATTTTCCTTTCATCTACATACCGCAGGATCCTCTGATCCGCGGTAAGCACCCTGTTCGGTGCGACAAAATTACTGTTTCTTGTTAGCGATGGTCTTACGAGGTCCCTTGCGGGTACGAGCGTTGTTCTTCGTGTGCTGTCCACGAACCGGAAGTCCTCTTCTGTGGCGAACTCCTCTGTAGGAACCGATCTCGGTGAGCATCTTGATGTTCATCGCAATGTCACGGCGAAGGTCACCTTCTACCATGTAATTTGCTGCGATCTCATCTGCGAGCTTTCTGACATCATCATCCGTCAGATCTCTGCAGCGGGTATCAGGATCCACGCCTGTTGCCTTAAGAATCTTGTCTGCGGAGGTGCGGCCGATTCCGTAAATAGCGGTCAGGCCGATCTCAACGCGCTTGTCTCTGGGTAAATCAACACCTGCAATACGAGCCATTTTATATCTCCTTAAAAACGTTTGTGATTGCTTCTCTCCGGTTCCGGCTGCAGTCTTCTCATGCACTGCTCTCCCGGTTTCCGCGGAAGCGGTTGTTTTGATTGAGGCGAACCTGCTTATGTTCTCTTCCGGACATCCGGTACCCATTCCAGACGGCCACACCCTTTGGCATGCTTCCGTCTCCAGGCTCCTGCCCTGAAGAAATACATTCTGCGATACAGGTCACGACATTTCTGCCGATGTTGGATTCTCTTCTCCGAGTCTCCCTTTCTCATAGGAAGCTTCTGCAGGGAAGATCCTGCTCTTCGGCGATGTCATTCCACGCCCAGCCGGATGATTGTTCGGATTCCGGCCTTTCCACCTCGTCCGCAAACGGCATCCTCTGCCGATCCGGACCGACCAGCGGTATCAAAGCATAATGGCTCTGATCAACCCTGTCTCTGTTTGTGCTTCGGATTCTCGCAGATAACCCGGATAACCCCTTTGCGCTTTACAACCTTGCACTTCTCGCACATGGGCTTAACCGATGCTCTTACCTTCACGATGTACGCTCCTTTCTTCTGTTGTCAGATGGTTACTACGCATCCAAGAGCGCATAGTTATCCTATGTGTTCTTTTCAGACGCCGTTACAGTATATCACCCTCAATTTCCATGAGCAAGGACTTTTTTCTGCAAAAATAAAAGCTGCACCGGCTGTTCTCTCCGGAATTTCTTCCGGGTGCCGGTGCAGACAAATCGTTCGCATTCACTCGCGTCCTGTAAACCAGGCCGCATCAAATGCAGCTTTTACTTATCTCTCCAAATGATCCGTCCCTTGGTCAGGTCATACGTGGACATCTCCAGCGTGACCTTATCGCCGGGAAGGATGCGGATGAAGTTCTGACGGAGTTTTCCGCTGATGTGGGCCAGAATGATGGCTCCGTTCTCCAGCTTTACGCGGAACATGGTGTTGGGAAGCTTCTCCACAACAACACCCTCCAGTTCAATGACATCTGCTTTGGACATAATGACCTCTCTTACTGAATATAAGAAGGAATCAGCCCAGGATGGCGACGATATCGCCAAAGACCTCATCCTTGTCTTTCGTTCCGTCAACGGTTTTCAGAACGCCGGCCTTCTCATAATAATCAATGAGAGGCTGGGTCTGCTCATGATAAACCGACAGACGGTTCTTCACGGTTTCCGGCTTATCATCATCGCGCTGAATCAGCTCCGCTCCGCAGACATCGCAGATGCCTTCCCTCTTCGGCGGGATGTAGGTGGTATGATAGGACGCGCCGCACTTCGGGCAGCTTCTGCGTCCACTCATACGATGAACGATGTTCTCATCCGGAACGTCCACATTGATTGCAAAATCTACCTTCTCACCGGTCTTGGCAAGCGCCTCGGTCAGAACCTGTGCCTGAGGGATCGTTCTCGGAAAGCCGTCCAGCACATAGCCATTTTTGCAGTCATCCTTTGCCACGCGGTCCAGAAGAAGCTGAATGGTCAGTTCATCCGGAACAAGCTTTCCCTGATCCATATACTCCTTGGCCTTTTTGCCAAGCTCTGTACCATTTTTGATATTGGAACGGAAGATATCCCCGGTGGAGATATGCGGAATGTCATACTTCTCACAGATCATAGCTGCCTGAGTGCCTTTTCCGGCGCCCGGAGCTCCAAGCATTACAATTTTCATAGTGTCCTTCCTGTCTGAAAGATCTGTCAACCAGCGTTTCTCTCAGAGCATCCATACTGTATTTCCATCTGCATTTTCCCGAAAGAACAAACGGACCGGGCAGGGTCCCGTTTCCGGAATCCGGCTCCCGATCCGTCTGCCTGCCGCATCAATCCGATAAGAAAGTTGTGTAGTTTCTCTGAACCATCAGAGACTCCACCTGCTTGATCGTCTCAAGAATAACGCTGACAACGATGATAAGACTCGTTCCGCCGAAATCCACGTTCGCGTTGAACACGCCGCGGAAGAAGAACGGCAGAACTCCCACAATCGTCAGGCCGACTGCACCAATAAAGATGATGTAGTTCAGAAGCCTGTTCAAATACTCGCTGGTAGGCTTACCGGGACGAATTCCCGGGATAAAGCCGCTTCCCTTCTTCAGGTTGTCTGCCACCTCAATCGGATTGAAGGTGATGGAGGTATAGAAATACGCGAAGAAAATCAGCAGCACTACATAAACAGCCAGACCAATCGAATATTTCGGTGCTGCAGGATTGCACCAGTAGGATGAGCTCAGATACCGCAGAATCTCCGACCATACACCGGTTCCGCTGTAACCCGCCAGTGAAGAAATAATCACCGGGAATTCCATCAGGGAGGATGCGAAGATGATCGGCATGACGCCTGCCGTGTTCACCTTGAGCGGAATGCTGGAGGTCGAAGAGCCATACTGGCTTCTGCCGCGCAGCGTCCTTGCATACTGAACCGGAATTCTTCTCTCTGCATCATTCAGCAGAATGACAAGCACGACCATGCCTACAATCACTGCCGCGATAATAACCGCAGCCAGAATTGCCTTGGCAATCGACTGTCCGCTTATGAACTGATCAAAGAGTCCCGCCATATCCTGTGGCATTCTGGAAACGATGTTGATGGTCAGGACAATGGATATACCATTCCCAATGCCTTTATCTGTGATCTGCTCACCAATCCACATCAGAAATGCAGAGCCTGCGGTCAGAGTAGCAATAACCATGATCACGTTGATCGCATTGTACTCCTCCAGAAGTCCCTGTCTGCCGAAGCCGATTGCCATTGCTCCGCCCTCGAACAAAGCAAGCCCGACGGTCAGATAACGGGTGATCGAGGCCAGCATCTTGCGCCCCTCTTCGCCTTCCTTCTGCATCTCCTCCAGCTTCGGGATTGCAATCGTCAGAAGCTGAATGATGATCGAGGAAGTGATGTAAGGCGTGATATTCAACGCCAGAACTGACATATTCAGGAACGATCCGCCGGTGAACGCATCCACAAGAGAGAATGCATCGCCTGTGTGCTGCGAAAACCATGTGGAAAAATAATTCCTGTCAACGCCGGGAACCGGCAGCTGAGATCCGAAGCGGATGATCACCAGCATTACAAGCGTAAAGAAGATCCTGTTACGGATCTCCTTTACCTTGAATGCGTTTTTAACGGATTCAAACATAACGATTTACCATGCCTTTCGAATCAGGTACAGGCGCCAATTACTTCTCAAGAAGCTCAGCGGTTCCGCCGGCATTCTCGATCTTCTCCTTGGCAGCTGCGCTGAATCCGTTGGCCTTAATGGTAAGCTTCTTCGTCAGCTCGAACTTAGCATCGCCCTTGTCGCCGGAGAGAACCTTTACGCCATCTCCAACGTTCTTGATGATCTTCTTGTCCAGAAGTGCCTGAACATCGATCACCGCGCCGTCTTCGAAATTGTCAGCGATCTTTGCAAGGCTGACTGCAACGATGTCCTTGTGGTTATAGTTGGTAAAGCCGCGCTTGGGAAGGCGACGATACAGAGGCATCTGACCACCTTCGAAGCCTGCTCTCGGTCTTCCGGAACGAGCCTTCTGTCCCTTGTGACCAAAGCCTGCGGTCTTTCCGTTTCCGGAAGCATGACCACGGCCTCTTCTGAAGTTATTCTTTGTAGAACCTGCAGCAGGTCTTAAATTAGATAATTCCATCTGTCAGTCCCTCCTTATTCTGCGTCCTCAACCTTGACATAAGGAGCGATCAGTCTGATCTGTCCTCTAGTCGCATCATTATCCGGAAGGATAACGCTGCTGTTCAGTTTGTGGAATCCCATGGACTTGATGATTGCCTTGTTCTTCGGAACTGCAGCAATCGTAGACTTTACAAGTGTAATTTTAAGCTTCTTCGTATCCGCCATTTTAAACTCCTTTCGTTCTACCGAAGACCGAAGGGCATCAGCCCTTCAGATCCTCAACAGACTTGCCGCGTCTTGCAGCAACCTCTTCCGGAGCCTTCAGGCTGGACAGGCCGGACAGAGTTGCCAGAACGACATTCTGCTTGTTGTTAGAACCAAGAGACTTGGTACGGATGTTCTTGATTCCTGCGAGCTCGCAGACAGTACGAGCAGGACCGCCGGCGATGATACCGGTACCTTCGGGGCTCTTCTTCAGAAGAACTTCTGCAGAGCCGTACTTACCAACATAGTCGTGAGAAATGGAGCCAACCTCGTCCAGAGCGACGGTTACGAGATGCTTGGCAGCATCCTCCTTGCCCTTGCGGATTGCTTCCGGAATTTCGGTGGATTTTCCAAGGCCGACGCCTACGTGGCCGTTGTTGTCACCAACTACAACAAGTGCGGAGAATCTCATCGTACGGCCGCCCTTTACAACCTTTGTGACACGCTTGATCGTAACGACCTTCTCGGTGAGTTCCATCTGACTTGCATCAATATTAGAACGCTTCATCTAGTCTCTCCTCCCTTAGAATTCCAGGCCGGCCTTACGTGCCGCATCTGCAAGTGCTGCTACCTTGCCCTGATAAATAAAGCCGCCTCTGTCGAATACGACTTTAGATACGCCTTTTTCGATTGCTCTCTTCGCAACAAGATCGCCGATGTACTCGGCAGCTGCGATGTCGTCGGTGTGCTCCAGAGCAGCCTTGACATCCTTCTCCACCGTGCCTGCAGCAGCAATCGTTCTGCCAGCCTCATCATCGATGACCTGTGCGTAGATGTGATTGTTGCTTCTGTAAACGGAAAGGCGCGGTCTCTCAGCGGTTCCGCTGAAACGGTTGCGAACCTTCAGGTGTTTCTTTTCGCGGATTAACTTTCTATTTTCCTTCTTAACCATTGTACACGCTCCTTATCCGATTACTTCTTAGAACCGGTCTTACCGACCTTGCGGCGAATTGTCTCGTAATCGTACTTGATACCCTTGCCCTTATACGGCTCCGGCTTTCTCTTATCTCTGATATCAGCTGCCCACTGTCCAACGAGCTCCTTGTCAATGCCCTTGACGAGGATCTTGTTGCCGTCAACAACGGTCTCGATTCCTTCCGGATCTTCCATCTCGACGTTGTGGGAATATCCTAAATGCAGCTCCAGGACCTTGCCCTTCTTCTGAGCTCTGTAGCCGACACCGTTGATTTCCAGTGTCTTGGTGAAGCCGTCGGTAACTCCGACAACCATGTTGTGGACCAGTGCTCTGGTCAGGCCGTGAAGTGCCTTTTCTTTCTTCTGATCGTTGGGTCTGACAATGTGGAGTTCACCATTCTCCTGCTCGATCTTCATCTCTGCAGGAAGAGTTCTTGTAAGTGTTCCCTTAGGCCCCTTAACCGTCACTGTGTTATTTTCTGCTACATCAACAGTAACGCCTGCCGGTATAGCGATTGGCATTAAACCGATACGTGACATGCCCGTTCCTCCTAGTTCTTATTGATTATTCTGTGCATGTTGCCGTTCTGCGAAGCACTTTCCCGGTCTTTGACAGCCGCCGGCTGCCTTCCCTCGGGATCATTCCCGATAAAAGCCGTCCTGAAAATTCTCTGCAGAACCTTCGTTGCAAACAGTAATCAGGAACGTCCCACCCATCCCGTGGGACTTCCTGATACAGTTTTGAAAAAATGAGAATTACCAGATGAATGCAAGAACCTCGCCGCCTACCTGCAGCTCTCTTGCCTTCTTGTCGGTAATGACACCCTGGTTGGTGGAAAGAATTGCAGTTCCCAGACCATCCAGAACCTTCGGTACATTGTCCTTGCTTGCATACACGCGCATGCCGGGCTTGGAAATTCTCTGAAGGCCGGTCAGAATACGGTCATTGCGGTCAGCACCGTACTTCAGGGTAATACGGATATCCTTGAAGCTTCCGTTGTCAACCAGATCGATTCTGGAAATATATCCTTCATCCAGAAGAATGTTGGCGATTGCCATCTTGATCTTGGAATTCGGAATATCAACTGTATCATGCTTTGCTGTATTTGCGTTACGGATTCTTGTAAGCATATCAGCGATCGGATCACTCATAGACATAATGTAATTTCTCCTTTTCTGTGCGATATCCTATTCGGCTTTTCCGCCGTTTATTACCAGGATGCTTTCTTAACACCCGGGATCTCGCCCTTGTATGCGAGCTCACGGAAGCAGATTCTGCAAATGCCATACTTCTTCAGTACGGAATGCGGGCGGCCGCAAATTTTGCAGCGTGTATAAGCACGCGTCGAAAACTTGGGCTTCATCTGCTGCTTGATCTTCATAGAAGTCTTTGCCATGTCAATCTCCTTTTATTACTTTGCAAAAGGCATGTTGAACAGTCTCAACAGCTCGCGTGCTTCCTCGTCGGTGTTCGCGGTGGTTGTAAAGATGATGTCCATTCCTCTTACCTTGTCAATCTTGTCATACTCGATTTCAGGGAAGATCAGCTGCTCCTTGATTCCAAGAGCATAGTTTCCTCTTCCATCGAAGGAGTTGGGATTGACGCCTCTGAAGTCACGTACACGAGGCAGAGCCAGGTTTACGAGTCTGTCAAGGAACTCATACATGCGGTCGCCGCGAAGAGTTACCTTGCAGCCGATCGGCATGCCTTCACGAATCTTGAAGTTCGCGATAGACTTCTTTGCCTTGGTATATACCGGGTGCTGTCCGGTGATGGTCTCAAGATCCTTGGCTGCGGCCTCAAGGAGCTTCTCGTTCTCCTTTGCCTCGCCGACTGCCATGTTGACAACGATCTTGTCAAGCTTCGGAATCTGCATCGGATTGGTGTAGCCGAACTTCTTAACCATTGCCTCACGGATCTCGGTATTGTACTGATCTTTAAGTCTGCTGCTCATCGTTTCTCCTCCTTTCTGCCTTATTTGATTTCCTTGCCGGTCTTCTTGGCAACGCGAACCTTCTTGCCATCCACTACCTTGAATCCGACTCTGGTGGTCTTTCCGTCAACAACCAGCATTACATTGGAGATATCCAGAGCAGCTTCCTTCTCTGCGATTCCGCCTTCCTGGTTCTGTGCGGAAGGTTTGTTGTGCTTGGTCACCTTATTGACGCCCTCAACAACCACCTTGTGGTTTTCGCGGTCAACAGCAGTAACCTTTCCCTCTTTGCCGAGGTCCTTACCGGCGATGACCTTTACGGTATCACCAACTTTGATCTTGCTTGCTGCCATTTCAATCCTCCTTACAGTACTTCCGGAGCAAGGGACAGAATCTTCATGAACTGCTTGTCACGAAGCTCTCTTGCTACGGGTCCGAAAATACGAGTTCCGGTAGGTGTCAGATCATCCTTGATGATAACAGCTGCGTTCTCATCGAAACGGATGTAAGAACCATCTTTTCTGCGTGTCTCACGAACGGTACGAACGACAACAGCCTTTACGACGTCACCCTTCTTCACCATACCGCCGGGAGCTGCATCCTTTACAGATGCGACAATAGTATCGCCAATTCTGGCATATCTTCTGGTAGATCCGCCGCAAACACGAATGCAGAGAAGCTCTCTGGCACCGGTGTTATCAGCGACCTTCAGTCTTGTTTCCTGCTGAATCATGTCTTAGTCCTTTCTGACTTTTGAACAACGGTCCCGAGAAGGCAATTATCTTGCCTTCTCGACGATGGATACAACTCTCCATCTCTTGGTCTTGGACAGCGGTCTGGTCTCCATAACCTTGACGGTATCGCCGACACCGCACTCATTGTTCTCATCGTGTGCCTTCAGTGTGTAGGTCTTCTTTACGATCTTTCCGATTACCGGATGCTTTACGTGGTTCTCGATTGCAACAGTGACGGTCTTGTCCATCTTGTCGCTGACAACCTTACCGATACGGACTTTTCTAAGATTTCTTTCCACGGTATTTACTCCTTTCCGGTAACAGATTAGTTTGCAGCCTTTGCAGTGATCACGGTCTGAATTCTTGCAATGTTCTTGCGAACCTCTGTGATTCTTGCCGTGTTCTGCAGCTGATTGGTTGCGTTCTGGAATCTGAGGTTGAAGAGCTCTCTCTTTGCGGACTCAAGGTCCTCTCTGAGCTCGTCGATGTTCTTATCCTGCAGTTCCTTCATGTATTCAGTAGACTTCATTCTGCACCGCCTTCCAGATCTGCCTTGGAAACAATCTTCGTCTTGATAGGAAGCTTGGTTCCGGCAAGACGAAGAGCCTCTCTTGCCTGATCTTCAGGTACTCCGGAGATTTCAAACATTACTCTGCCGGGTTTTACAACTGCTACCCAGTATTCAACGGAACCTTTTCCGGATCCCATTCGAACACCCAGGGGCTTGCCGGTTACAGGCTTGTCAGGGAATACCTTGATCCAAACCTGGCCGCCACGCTTGATGTAACGTGTCAGAGCGACACGGGCTGCCTCAATCTGATTGGAGCGAACCCACTTGGCTTCGGTTGCAACAAGTCCGTACTCACCGTAGGTAATCTTGTTGCCGCGCGTTGCCTTTCCGCGGCGATCTCCGCGGAAAACGGCACGATACTTAACTCTCTTCGGCATTAACATTAGTTGTCACCTCCCTTGGATTCATCAGAGGCAGCGACTGCCTGCTCGTTCTTCTTCTTGGGAAGAATCTCGCCCTTGTAGATCCATACCTTAACGCCTACCTTGCCGTAGGTGGTATCAGCCTCTGCAAAGCCGTAGTCGATGTCTGCACGCAGTGTCTGAAGCGGAATGGTTCCATCGGAGTAGGTCTCCGTACGTGCGATATCTGCACCGCCGAGACGTCCGCCGCAGGAAGCCTTCACACCGAGCGCGCCGGTCTTCATCGTGCGGTTCATTGCGGACTTCATTGCTCTGCGGAAGGAAACACGGTTCTCAAGCTGCTGAGCAATGTTCTCTGCAACCAGCTGTGCATCCTTATCCGGTCTCTTGATTTCCTTGATCTCCAGAACAACCTTGTCCGCAGTCAGCTTCTGCAGCTGCTTCTTGGTGTTCTCGATCTCTGCGCCGCCCTTGCCGATTACAACGCCGGGCTTTGCGGAGTAAACCGTAACCTTGACTCTTCCGGAAGCTCTCTCGATCTCAATCTTGGAGATGCCTGCCTGCTCGAGTTTCTTCTTGAGGAACTCTCTGATCTTGTGATCTTCTACCAGCATGTCAGAGAAGTGCTTATCATCAGCATACCATCTGGAATCCCAATCCTTGATGATGCCGACTCTCATGCCATGAGGATTAACTTTCTGTCCCATATAGGCTCCTTTCCATCACCTGAATTACTTGGTCTCTGCTGCAGCTTCAGCAGGCTTTTCTTCGCTCTGTGCCTTCTTCTCATCAAGAGTGATGTACAGATTGCTCATTCTCTTGAAGATGCGGTAAGCTCTGCCCTGCGCACGAGGCTGAATTCTCTTCATGATCGGGCCGTTGGAAGCGTTGCACTCTGTAATGTAGAGGTCTGCGGCATTCATGCCGAGGTTATTCTCTGCATTTGCAACTGCAGACTTTAATAATTTCAGGATCACGCCCGAAGCGTATCTCGGACTGTATTCAAGAATTCCAATTGCTGTCGTAACATCCTTACCTCTGATGGCATCCATTACGAAGCAGGCCTTCTGAACCGGAATTCTTGCATTGGTGAGCTTTGCATGAGGTCTTGTGTCCTTGACCGCATTTCTGGCTCTCTTAACTTGTGTTCTATGTCCGTTAGCCATAGATCTGAACTCCTTTCGATGTAACAGGCACTGAGTAATTACCTACCCGTGCTGGATTCTGATTTGTTGTTTCCGTTATGACCGCGGAATGTTCTGGTCTGTACGAACTCACCGAGCTTGTGTCCGACCATATCCTCCGTGATATATACCGGAACATGCTTTCTGCCGTCATGAACAGCAATGGTATGTCCAACAAAGGACGGGAAAATCGTGGAACGGCGGGACCAGGTCTTGATGACCTGCTTGTCACCGGCTGCGTTCATTGCGTCTACCTTCTTCAAAAGGCTTTCGTCAGCGAAAGGTCCTTTTTTCAGTGATCTTGCCATTTCGTACCTCCTTATTTAAGTCCCTTTCCGTTTCTTCTTCTTACGATCAGCTTGTCGGAAGACTTTCTCTTACGAGTCTTGTAACCCAGAGCAGGCTTGCCCCAAGGAGTTACAGGGCCGGGACGTCCGACAGGTGCCTTACCTTCACCACCACCATGAGGGTGATCGTTCGGGTTCATGACAGAACCGCGGACATGAGGACGAATGCCCATGTGACGGATACGGCCGGCCTTTCCGTAGTGAACCAGGTTGTGGTCCGCATTGCCGACAACACCGATGGTTGCGCGGCAGGTGAGCGGAACCATTCTCATCTCACCAGAGGGAAGACGAAGCGTTGCGTAGCCGTTCTCCTTCGCCATCAGCTGAGCGGAAGCGCCGGCGGTTCTTGCCATCTGGCCGCCCTTTCCGGCATAAAGCTCAACATTATGTACCAGAGTACCTACAGGGATCTCGGAAAGCGGGAGGCAGTTGCCCACGCGAATCTCGGCCTTGGGTCCGTTCATGACCTTCATGCCGTCCGTCAGTCCCTGAGGAGCGAGGATGTAGCTCTTCTCGCCGTCTGCATATACGATCAGTGCGATGTTCGCGGTTCTGTTCGGATCATATTCGATTCCGATGACAGTTGCCGGTACATCATCCTTCAGTCTTCTGAAGTCTACATTTCTGTACTTGTTTCTGTTTCCGCCGCCTCTGTGACGAACCGTGATCTTGCCCTGGTTGTTTCTTCCGGCATTCTTGCGCTTGGAAACGATCAGACTCTTCTCGGGTGTTGTCTTGGTCACTTCAGCGAAGTCGGAGCCGGACATGTTGCGTCTGGACGGGGTATAAGCGGTATACTTTTTAATTCCCATTTTATAACTCCTTCTTTCTTGTTAATTGCACCGCGCCTGGAGCAATGTGTGCCTGGGACGGCCTGTCTGCTTCAGGACTTTATGATCCGGATCAGAGTCCTGCGAAGAACTCGATATCCTTGCTGTCCTCAGTAAGAGTAACGACGGCCTTCTTTCCCTTTGCGGTCTTGCCGACGGTCATTCCTCTTCTCTTGGTCTTTGCTCTGCAGGTGATGGTGTTGACCTTCTTCACCTTTGTTCCCTCAAAGAGCTTCTCAACAGCTTCCTTGATCTGGATCTTGTTTGCTTCCGGATGTACATAGAATGTGTACTTCTTCTCAGCAGTGATGTTCATACTCTTCTCGGTAAGAACAGGCTTTAAGATGACATCATAATATCCAAGTGCTGCCATTATGCGTACACCTCCTCAATCTTAGCAACAGCATCCTTCGTCAGGATCACTGTCTGTGCGTTCATCAGATCGTAAACGTTGATCGTATTTGCGGTAGATGTCTTGACATCCGGAACGTTTCCGGAAGCGCGAAGAACGTTTGCATCGTCTGCACCGAGAACAACCAGTGCCTTGTCGGCTGCCTTGAGATTCTCAAGAACCTTGACGAAATTCTTTGTCTTGGGCTCTGCAAAGGTGATCTCGTCCACAACGATGATCTTGCCGCCTGCGAGGCGATCGGACAGAGCAGACTTCAGAGCTGCTCTCTTCTCCTTCTTATTGAGCTTGAAGGAGTAGTCACGCGGTACCGGAGCGAAAACAACTCCGCCGTGTCTCCACTGAGGAGAGCGGGTGGATCCCTGTCTTGCATGACCGGTTCCCTTCTGTCTCCACGGCTTAGCAGTGCTGCCGGAAACCTCGGAGCGGGTCTTTGCTTTCTGTGTTCCCTGACGGTTGTTGGCCAGCTGCTGAACAACTGCAAGATGCAGCAGATTCTCGTTGGGCTCTACGCCAAAGACCTTGTCGGAGAGGTCAATCTTTCCGACTTCTTTTCCTTCCATATTGAAAACAGATACGTTAGCCATTTCTGAATGGTCCTCCTTTCATTCGGGCAGCTGCTTAAACATCCGCCTTGGTTGTCTCTTTGATCGCAACGAGGCCCTTCTTGGGTCCGGGAACCGCACCCTTGACCAGGATGATGTTCTTCTCAGGATCAATCTTGACAATCTCGAGGTTTCTTACAGTTACCTGAACGCTTCCCACATGGCCAGGCATTACCTTGCCGGGGAATACACGGCTGGGTGTAGAAGAAGTACCGTTGGAACCCTGATGGCGGTGGAACTTGGAGCCGTGTCCCATGGGTCCTCTGTGCTGACCCTTCTGGATTGCGGAACGGAATCCCTTACCCTTGCTGGTAGCAGTCACATCGATGTGATCGCCCTCTGCAAAGATGTCTGCCTTGATCTCAGCGCCGAGCTGATAGTCTGCTGCGTTCTCAAAACGGAACTCACGGACGAACTTCTTGCTGGATACGCCAGCCTTCTCAAAGTGTCCCTTGAGGGCCTTGTTCGTACCGTGGCGGTGAGCAACTTCTACCTTTCCGCTCTTGTCGACGTTCTTGGCACGATCCACTGCATCCACATAGCCGACCTGAACCGCTTCATAGCCGTCGTTGTCTGCAGTCTTGATCTGAGTTACAACGTTCGGGCCTGCTTCCAGGACCGTTACAGGAACCAGAGTGCCGTCTTCTGCGAAGATCTGAGTCATGCCGACCTTCGTTGCAAGAATTGCTTTTTTCATATCTCTTTACCTCTTTCTGCCGGTATCTCCGGCGTTGTAACACCGTTTTCGGTGTTAATCCCTACAGCGGACACCGCATCAGGCGGAAGGTGTGACTCCCTTTTACGAAAGGCAAAGGTCTGCTGTCTGACCCGCGGTGAACCTGAACCGCTGCGCTTTCGTGCCCTCTGTGCTCCCTTCGTCCGGCTCACAGGTGCCGGTGCGCCAGGGGATGTCATACTAAGTAGAGGTTATGGTCACGTCCCGGAATCCGGATCTTGGATTTCCGTCTTCCTTATTATGGACGGGACTTGCGTTTGTAGTGAGGCGTTCGCCTCTGCCGTCTTTCCGGCTGCCGTATGCCTGAAGGCTTCCGTAAATTAAATTACTTGGTCACCATCTTGACGTTGATGTAAACGCCAGCAGGCATTTCCAGGCGCTGAAGAGCATCTACAGTCTTCTGCGTAGGGGTGATGACGTCGATCAGTCTCTTGTGAGTTCTCTGCTCAAACTGCTCACGGCTGTCCTTGTACTTATGAACAGCGCGGAGGATGGTTACAACCTCCTTCTTCGTCGGAAGCGGAACCGGTCCGCTTACCTGAGAGCCGCTCTTCTTCACGGTCTCGATGATCTTACGTGCGGATGCATCGATGAGTTCGTGATCATACGCCTTCAATGTGATTCTCATTACCTGATTTGCCATAAAAAAAGTCGCCTCCTTATTCGCACTTTTTAATGAAGTACGACAAGCGGTGACTGTACACACTCCCGTGCGTGTCCTGCCTTTCTCAAAAGAAAGGCCAACGGCGAACCGTTGACAGGACGCTTATCACGTCGTTTCTGCACTGGGCAGACTGTTCTTCGGTACAGTGACTTGTCGTCAGATTGTTGGGCGTGCCCGCCAGGTCCTGCAGGCGCCCCAGACATTCGCTCCACGGAGTAACCCGAAACATGCTATTGCCTGTTCCGGCAATCTCTCGCTTCATCGCTATCATGTCACAGCGTGTTTTATTGTACACGAAGGTTTTTTGTATTGCAAG
>CALEFO010000110.1 GCA_937877165.1 uncultured Lachnospiraceae bacterium
CGGTGCGTCAGCACCGATGCTGCTGTTTGAAAGGAGCGCCATCGGGCGATTCCTTCAAACGCCTTTCTTTGCCGCAGCTTGTCTGCGGCAACACAAAGAGAAAGAGGTTCTCCCGGTCCTTCAACCTGGGAAAACCTCCTTCGAATCTGCCGCAGTCTGCATCAGACAGGCTCTCGCCTTTTCATGCATCTGTCAGTAAAAACTTCCCTGCGCCGGCATTGCCCGGATCAGGTGAATAAGGGTCTGTACAAAAGGCTTCTTTCCAAGTTCCTTCTGCACACTCTCAGCGGATTGCTCCCCCAGCGGATCTGTCTCTGCCCGTCGTTTCCAATGGGAGGGGACAGAACTGTAATATTCTGTTCAGCACTGCTGATTGTAGAAATCGCAGGTGGCTTTGTCAAGAAAGACTTTGCCACCTGTGAGTCTTCCATACAGTCCTTTTTCATACAGGCCGCAGCATACCTTCCATGAAAAGGCTCTGCATCTGTCAGAAATATTTTATCTTTTTTCCCGTTCATCACTGCCACTGCCTTTCCCGAATCCTGCCCGATTCGCTCTTTTACACTTGTCTGCACACGCCTATCCGCCGGCAGCTCCCGGCGTCTCCTTCTTCCTGTGCGGTATGCCTCACGTGTCAGAATTCGAAACAGCCATGCCTTCAGGTTCCCCGCGCTGCGAAGTTCCCGCACGGGCAACATTCCGGAAAGCATTTTACCCTGCAGGAGCCTCCCATTTCGTGATGCATCTGTATATTAAGAGGCGCCTTGGATTGTTTTGGTTCATTTTTATACCTCGCTGAGGCAAAATCCGCGAAGGCGGTTTTGCCGAATGCGGCAGCCGGTGCGTCAGCACCGATGCTGCTGTTTGAAAGTGACATATCAATGTCACTTTCAAGCTTATTTTCTGACCATTAGAAAAAGCCAGGGCACTTGGCCCTGGCTACAGCAGCATTCTTGCGCGCATGATTGAGCGCGGCTTAAATGATCCGGAAACCATCCGGAAATGTTTATAAGGCATCCCTGTAAAAACCGGAAATGCGTCCCTCCGAAATTTTTATTTTCCGTTTCCTGCCGCATGCCCCGGCAGCAGAAAGCTTGCAATCAGAACGGTAATCGGCACGCAGAGAACCACGCCGAAGCTCCCGCCGATCCCCTGCATGATCGCGATCCCGATGTTATTGGAATTGATAACCTGCTGATAGGGGAGGTCATAGGCATAATCCAGGAGGAGTGACGACATGCTGCCTCCAACAAAGGCAAGAATCAGCGTATTGGAGTCCGTTCCCATCATGTCACGTCCCACGCGAAGGCCCGCGCGGAATAATTCTCTTCGGGATATTCCGCCGTTCTGCCGCACCACCTCATCCATGGAGGAAGAGACCGACATCGCAACATCCATCACCGCCCCCAGACTGGAAATCAGAAGGCCTGAGAACAGAAGCTCTCCCACCTGAATGTCACAGGTATACCACAAATCCAGAAGGCTCTCGATATTGGACACATTCCAGCCGGACAGTCCGGCCGCCATACCGAAAAGTCTCGCCGCGATGCCCGCCATCATCACTCCCGCCGTCGTTCCGATGGTTGCACATACGGTTTTTCTGGTCGGTCCTCCAATCAGATACATCGTCACCAGCGTCGTCACCGCACACAGGATCACTGCCACTGCAAACGGCGAATATCCCCGGTATACAAGAGGAAGATCAATGAAAAGGAAAGCGAAGAAGGTAAACGCAAGGCCAAGGGCTCCCTTTACTCCCTTTCGTCCGCCGATCAGGACAAGAGCCAGCAGGTACAGACCTCCGAACAGGTAGATCACCACCTCCCGATCCTGCGCATACACACTGGTAATCGTGGAATCTCCTGCCACACTCTGCATGACAATCACATGCATTCCGGGCTCACAGGCCGCACCGAACAGATAGCCCGCAGAGCTTGTGGTTTCCAGCTCCTGACCCTTCCGGACACCCGTGGTCATCCGAACCACAACCCGCTGTTCTCCCACACGGGTCCCATCCTCTTGAATATTATTCTCCAGCACCTTGGTCACCACGCCTTTTTCAAAGGTCTGCCCCTCCCGGCTGACCAGCTCCACCTTCTCCACCTGATTCAGCCTGATGGTGAAAAGAATGACCGCCAGCAGGAGTACTGCCGGAATTCCCCAGCGGACCAGCCATGCCCTCCATTGCTTTGCCTTTGTCTTCACATTTTTATTCATATACTCTCCCATGCCTGTTCAAGACGAACGCCGCCGGACACTTCCCCATCAAAAAGATCCGGCCTGCTGCAGACCGGACCTTTCCATTTCTTATTTCCCGAATTCTTGCCAGAATCGTTTCCTTCCCGGCGCTTATGCAGCTTTACCTGGTCTTCTGAATGGTGAAGGTATCGTCAATCTTCTCCACCGAACCGTTGTCCAGAATCTGATAAGTATCAATGGCGAATTTGCTGTCCGTGATCTCAATCACCGAATAGCTCGGCAGCCAGTTCTGGCTTCTCTTTGCGATGTAATCCTGCTGCGTCGTTGCAAGCTCATAGTACTTGGAACCCGATGCAGAGTTTGCCGTCATGTACAGAGTGCCCTGCGGATCTGTCACGGTATTGCCCTTCACATCCTCAATCGTGTAGCAGTGATTGTCCTTCGTAAAGGTATCCAGTGCCGCCTCGCCTTCTGTATCGCCGTCTTCCGGATACAGGCCGATCTGCTGGTCCTTCGTGGTGTCATAGGCATGCTCCCAGTCATAATCATCCCCGGAGGCATTCAGCTGAAATTCATAGCTGTCGTGGGTCTTCCCATCCCCGTACAGGAGCTTGGAGCGGCTGTAGGTATGATCATGTCCCTGCAGAACCACGTCCACATCATACTTGTCGAAAATCGGTGTCAGCTGAGTGCGGAGGATCATTCCGTCCGTGTCGGAGTGGTCCAGTCCGGATCCGTAAATATCCTGATGAATCGTTACGATCTTCCAGCGTGCATCCGGATCCGATGCCACTGCCTCCTGCATGGTCTTCTCATGCTCGGCCACATTGTAGTTGTTCGTGTTCAGGACGATGAAGAGTGCATCCCCATAGCTGTAATAGTAATCTCCGCCCGCCTTGGTGGCTCCGTTGTTCGTCGCATTGGGAACATTGAAGTGCGCCTTGTAGTCTGCAGTCAGTGAATCATGATTTCCGATCGTCGTTGCCACCGGCATATACTGCAGAAGGCTTGCATTCAGATATCCGGCGAACTCCTCTTCCTTGGCCTTACCGGTCTTGTTCACCTGATCTCCTGCGGAAACGATGAAATTTACGTCCTTGTTCAGCCCGCCTGCAATTTTCAGAGTGCGGTCCCATTCATAAGCATCGTTTCTGGCCGCCGTATTCGCCGCGCCATCCGTCTCTGCCAGCTTCTCCGAGCCCTGCGGCTGTCCCTTGGAGGCGCCGATCTGCGGATCACCTACATACAGCAGCTTGATGTCATCAAAACTACCCGTTGTGTAGCTGCGCACCGGTGCTTCCTTGCCATTCTTGACAACAGTATAATAATACTTTGTATTTGCCTTCAGACCAGTCACCGTCACCTTATTGGAAACATACTGGGTACCGCCCGTCAGCTCAGCGTCTGCATTTTCTGTTGTTCCGGTAAATTTTTTCAGGTTCTTCTTGCTCGTTCCGAATAAGACGACAGGGGTTGCCGGATTCTTCGCATCCTTTTTCGTCATCCACGCAAAATTGAGCTGTGTCTCGTCAGCACCTGGCGTCATGGACACCTTGGTATAGTCCTCTGCCACCTTGTTCCAATCCTCGCTCCATTCCGCAAAGCTTTCATCCGAGGTCACCTGCGTTCCGTCATTGTAGTGCACGGTCGCCGCGTTAACTGCCATCGGTGCCAGGCTCTCTGCCAGAGTAAGACATACGATCAGTGCTGCTGCCATTTTCTTTTTCATACTGCTGCATTCCTCCTTCAGCGGGACAGGCTTTTCCAAATGTCCGGTTACCTGTCATTTTCAAACCATTTCTCCTGTTTCCGGAATTCATTCTGAAAGAGCAGTGTAAAGAATTTCTGCGCAGACTTGTAAATTACTTGTTATATCTTTCAGGGCAAAAAATTCGTGCACTCTCTGCAAAACTGCAGATTGTGCACGAATCCGGTGTTGTGTTCACTCCTGTTTTCGTTCCGTATCCGGCCGGATGGGCCGTGGTTTACCAGCGAACCTTCCACCGCTCCTGATATTCCCCCGTCAGGCTGCGGTGCGGATTCGCCGGATCCGTTTTCCCGGTGCGGCAGCGTTCCTGACGTTTCCGCAATTCCCGCAGGTACCTCTCCCCGTCAAGCGGCAGCTCCACCCAGGAATCCGTCCAGCTGGAAAGATAGGCCGCATTTGCAATGGAAAGACCGCGGATTCCTTCGATCCCCGGAGCAAGGAGCGCTGATCCTGTCCGGACCGCCCTGCTGAAATCATTCAGAATTCCGATGTGTCCACTTTCCGGCTCCGTCTGATGCACCTCAACGGTCTGAACCGGCAGCTCCGGCATACATTCCTCTTCATCCATGATCGCGGTACGCACATCCTTTCCCAGGAGCGACAGCCGTAAAATGCCATTCTCAATCACTGCTTTTCCCCGGCTTCCCACGAGCTCCAGCCGATTGGTTCCCGGATATTCTCCCGTTGTCGTAATAAACGATGCCACCGCCCCATTGGCATATTCCGCATAAATATCCGCCGCATCTTCGACCTGAATATCGTGATAGCGCGAGATTTGACAATGCGCTTGTATCTTCTGCGGCATTCCCGTAATCCACTGCCAGATATCGAGATTATGCGGGCACTGATTCATCAGGACTCCGCCCCCTTCTCCGTTCCAGGTCGCTCTCCATGAGCCGGAGTCATAATAGGCCTGCGTACGGAACCAGTTCGTGATGGTCCACTGAAAGCGGAGCAGCTCCCCCATGGTTCCATCCTGCATCAGATCATGAAGTCTGCGAAACAGTGGATTGGTTCTCTGGTTATACATAATTCCGAAAACCACACCGCTTTTCTGCGCCTCCTTGTTCTCCTGCGCGGCAGTGAGAACATCAATGCCCTCCGGCTTCTCTGTCAGGACATGTATCCCATGATGAAATGCCTCCATGGCAATGAACGGGTGGGCCGGATGCGGCGTTGCAATCAAGACCGCATCCACTGCACCGGATGCAAGCAGTTCACCTGCATTTTCGAAAACAGGGATTTCCGGAAATTTTTCTCTTCCCCACCGGCACCGTTCCGGATCCGAATCACAAACAGCCGAAAGCGTCATGCCTTCCACTTGTCCCTGGGCAATGTGCACCGCATGCGCCGTTCCCATCGATCCCAGTCCGATGACTCCCATTCTGACGTTTTCCATACCTTCCTCCCCTCTGCAAGGCTTCACAGAGTATTCTTCATTCGCACCCGTTCAGCGCAGGTCTTTTATGAAAATGATCGTCCTGCGCACCCGATTCCACAGAGTCAGATGCTTCAGAATGTAAATAGAGCTGTGAAGAAATGCATTTTCATTTCTCCGCAGCCCTTTTCCTCAATAGGTACCTTCCAGATTTGCTGTATCTTCCACAACCTTGTCCTTGGCCTTGGAGCTTCTGCGTTTCTCATTCAGCTTCTCCAGGTACAGGTCCTCATCAAATGGAATTTCTACCATCTGGTCTGTCCAGGCAGAAAGATGCATGGCATTCGATAATGTCAGCCCCCGGATTCCTTCACGTCCGTCCGCAATAAGCGGTGCTCCGGACAGAATATGATCTGCAAATGCCTGCAGAACTCCGTTGTGCTGCGGATTCTCCGTGCTCAGCTCCTGCGGCACATCATGTCCTGCGGGAGGAACGAACCCTTCCGTTGCCGTAAAGCAGTATTCTCTCTCATTCACGTCCAGCTCATACACGGACAGCTGGTCATGCTCACATACAATCTTCGCCTTCTCCAGATCCACCTCAAAGCGGTTTGTTCCCGGTGCATCTCCGGTAGAGGTAATGAACACGCCTGTTCCTCCATCCGGGAATTCCATATAAGCAGTCACATCATCCTCTACCTCAATGTGATGCCATTTTCCTTCCTGCATGAAGCTTCTGACCCGGACCGGCATACCGCAGATCCACTGCAGAAGATCCAGCTGATGCGGGCACTGATTCAGAAGAACTCCGCCTCCTTCTCCGTTCCAGGTTGCTCTCCACTCCCCCGAATCATAGTAGTGCTGCGTCCGGTACCAGTCTGTGATGATCCAGTTTACCCGTTTGATTTTTCCGTACTTCCCGCTCTGAATCAGCTCATGCATACGAATGTATACCGGGTTGGTTCTCTGGTTGAACATCATCGCGAAGGTGACCTCCGGATGCTGATCCGCGCAGGCAATCATTTCCCGTACCTGCTTCGTATACACTCCCGCAGGCTTCTCGCACATAACATGCAGGTGATGCTCCATTGCCGCAATGGAAAGTTCCGGATGCTGATAATGCGGAACGGCAATCAGAACCGCATTGATGTCCGGATCCTCCAGAAGATCCTTCCCTTCCTCATAAATTTTCACCTCTGCCGGAAGGTTTTCCCTGGCCCAGGCTCTTCTGTTTTCCTTCCGATCCGCTACAGCCGTCAGCTTCATTCCCCTGATATCTCCCTGGGCAATGCGCTGTGCATGGCCAGATCCCATATTTCCGATTCCGATAATTCCGATTTTTACAATCTCTTCACTCATAGCAGGTCTCTCCTCATGTCTATCTTATTCCTTTACAGACCGCAAACCGGACAGGCATGACCTGCATGTCTGCCCGGCACCTTTCTCTCAGATATTTTCCAGAATTTTCATCAGGGAATCATGCGCAAGCGTAAAGGAATCCTCCCCCGGCATCTTCTCCTTCTTCGCTCCATTTTGCTCCAGAGAGGCAAAGCCGGTGAAATCTGCCAGATGCGGCTCCAGAGAAAGGAAGCCCTGATATCCGTTTCCCAGGAGATCCTTCAGAATTTCCTGCACATTTCCATCTCCATGTCCGGCAGGAACAACCTGGCCATTCTCCCAAAGGGCATCCTTTACATGTACATAGGCAATATAAGGCTTCAGCATCTCATATGCCTCTTTGGTATCCTGGTGGCACTGAACGAAATTGGCAAAATCAAAGACTGCCTTGAAATGCTCTCCGTAGAACTCCTCCATCAGCTGTCTGCAGCGATCCGCCACATCTCCGTAAATTTCCTTCTCATTCTCATGAAGAAGGATCACGTTATGCTGTGCCGCATAGTCTGCCATTCTCCCAACCCGGCGGAAGACCTCGTCATGATATTTCTCCGGGTCCTCGCCCTCCGGCATGAAGAAGCTGAACATCCGGATGTAAGGAACCTCCATAACGTGCGCAATGTTCACCGTATGGCGAAACAGTGCGAAATGCTCCTCAAAATCCTCCGTGATCGGAATCTTGCCGATCGGGGATCCGACCGAAGACAGATGGATCTCATTTTCATCCAGCTGCTCCTTAATCTTCTCCACCTCATCCAGCGGGTACTCCACAAGGCCCTTGCCGTTTACTCCCCGCATCTCGACATGATTCATGCCAAGCTTCTTCAGCACCCGGATCTGCTCCGCAAGGTCCGGACTGATCTCGTCCGCAAAACCGCTGAGTTCAATATTTTTCCATTTTTCCATAGCTTTCCTCTCCCATTCTTATCAGCCCTTCAATCCCGATGTCGCAATGCCTTCGACGAGCTGCTTCTGGAAGATAAAGAAAATAACCAGAATCGGAATCAGAGAAACCACTGCCATCGCGAACATTGCTCCGTAATCTGATGTCGAGCCCGGATCTGCGAACAGCTTCAAGGCCAGTGAAACCGGATATTTGGCCGCCTTGTTGATATACAGCAGCGCGGACATGAAGTCGTCCCATCTCCACATGAAGGAGAAGATTCCTCCGGTTACCAGCGCCGGCTTCATCAGCGGCAGAATGATGCGGAAGAAAATGGAATAATAGGAGCAGCCGTCAATCTTGGCAGCCTCGTCCAGATCATTCGGGATGCCTTCAATGAAGTTCATCATCAGATAAACGAAATAGCCCTGTACCGCGAAGAAGAACGGTACGATCAGGGGAAGATAGGATCCTACCCATCCGAGCTTCTTGTACCACAGATACT
Source organism: uncultured Lachnospiraceae bacterium (assembly GCA_937877165.1). GTDB lineage: Bacteria > Bacillota > Clostridia > Lachnospirales > Lachnospiraceae > CAG-791. The sequence continues at coordinate 8,129 of CALEFO010000110.1, forward strand.
GCGGAACCATCAGAATCTGTCCCGGCAGCATCATCGATGCCAGCATGGCCGCAAACAGAATGCCTCTTCCCTTGAACTTCTTGCATCTTGCGAAGCTGTATGCCACAAAGGCGGAGGACATCAGCGTTCCGAACGTCGCCACCACAGAGATGAACAACGAATTGGACAGGAACGTTCCGAAGGTAATCCCCGCAAATCCCTTCCATCCGTTTTTATAATTGTCAAACGTAATATGTGTCGGAATCAGCTGGCTCGCCGTGGTAAAGATCGTCGTAGTATCCTTCAGCGAACTGAAGAACATCCACAGGAGCGGATAGAGCATGACCAGCCCAAAACCAAACACCAGAACATGATAAATTGCTGCACCAGTCATTCTTTTCGTTTTCATTCGGAATCCCCCGCATCATATACCCAGAACTTTTTCGTCTTAAACAGAAGGAGCGTGAAAAGTCCGATGATTACCAGCATTACCCAGGCCATCGCTGCGCCATAGCCTGCGTTGTTAAACTGGAACGACTGCTGATACATGTAAACCGCATAGAACAGGGTCGTATCCATCGGCTTACCCTGTGTAATAATCAGGCTCTGTGTAAACGCCAGGAACCCGTTGATCATCTGCATGACAAGATTGAAGAAGATGGTCGGCGTCAGAAGAGGAAGCGTAATCCGGAAGAAGGTGTTGATCTTGCCGGAGCCGTCCACCCGGGCCGCCTCATACAGATCCACCGGAATCTGCTTCAAAGAAGCCAGGAACACCAGCATGGAGGAGCCGAACTGCCAGACCGTCAGGATGATCAGCACCCAGATGGCTGTTTTGGTATCGCCCAGCCATGCCCGGTGGCAGTCAATGCCGACCATCTGCAGAAGGCTGTTCACGGTACCATCAACGGCGAACATTCTCTTCCACAGGACAGCGACTGCGACCGATCCGCCGATGATCGACGGCAGATAATAGGCCGCCCGGTAGAATCCGGACATTTTCGAATTCTTCTCCAGAATCATTGCAACGATCAGGGCGAAGACCAGCTTCAACGGTACCGATACAAAGGCAAAATAGAAGGTTGCCTTCAATGAATGAAGGAACGTTTCATCGCCCGTGAACATCTTAATGTAGTTACTGACGCCCGTAAACTTCGCCGGAGTCAGAATGTTGTAGTCACAAAACGAATAGTGCAAGGAGATCAGCATCGGCACCAGCAGAAACAGCAGAAAGCCGATGGTAAAAGGAAGAGCAAAAACGAAGCCGCAAGTACTCTCCTTATTCATGAATTTACGTATTTTAGTTCCCATTTTTATACCCCGTTGAGTCAAAATCCGCGATACCAGGGAGAATTTCGCGAAGGCGAATTCTATCTGTATACAGAGTGCCTCCAAGCGGCTCTCTAAATAAATGAAATGGGCAGCGGCTGCTCCTTGCCCAAAGGCGGAACCTCCGCTGCCCATCACCATGAATGACCGCTGTCCCTACAGCTTTTATGGATGAACGCAGGCAAATCTTGTGCGATCAGTCTGACTCATATCACTTACTTATAGAAAGGATCAGTTGCCCCACAGCTCCGTTGCCTTGTCGCACAGCTGCTTTGCTGCATCTGCCGCAGATGTCTCACCATAGCCGACGGACTCCTGAAGCTTGGTAAGAGTATCATTGAACTCGCTCCAGCCTTCCGGGTTCGGAGGATCAATCGGAGAGCAGTCAGGAGTGATGACATCCGTTACATAGTCCATTGCTTCCTGGTCTGTCTCGGAAATCTGGCTCTTGATCGACTCAGCAATTGCAGTCGAAGCAGGAACGCCGCGCTCACCAAGGAGAATGTTGTTGCAGTCCTCGGAATTGATGAGGTAGTTCAGAAGTGCAACCGCCGCATCCGGATTCTTGGTATTGGCACTGATCGAGAAGTACATGGAAGGCTTCAGATAATTGGACTTTGTCGGGTTATCTGTCGGATAGGTCATCAGTGCGATGTCCATTCCCTCGGGAGCTGCAGCCTGCAGACCGGTCAGCATGTTCGAGCTGCCGCTGGTGACTGCCCATGCCATGGTCTCCGGGCTGGAGCCATAAACAAGCGGATCGTCCTCACTGCCTGTGGAGGTCATGAGATCAGGAGTCAGATGCCAGCCGTCATTGACGCCGTCAACCAGAATCTGGAAGTACTCAGTAAGCTCTTCCTCGCCAACCGGAAGCTTTGCTTCGGTAAACGGTGTTCCTCTGCCGCGAAGCCAGTCGGTCAGGTACTGGCCGCCCTGCTCCAGGCGGACACGAAGGCCTGTTTTCTCCTTCATGGTCTTGGCTGCCTCAATGAATTCATCCAGCGTCATGTCCTGCTTGATTTCTACGCCTGCCTCATCAGTTGCTGTCTTGTTGTAGAACATGCAGGAGCCGGTAACGCCTGCCGGAATTCCGTAGTTGCCATCTCCGACCTGACCCATTGCTACAACGTTGTCCGGAATGTTGGAAACATCCAGTGCACCGCTCTCAATGTACGGAGTCAGATCCAGGAGCTGGCCGGAGCTGACATACTGATCAATGTAGGAATAATCCATCTGGATGACATCCGGAAGAGAATCTCCCGCCGCATCCGTTGCCAGCTTCTGCCAGTAATCGTTCCACTGGTTGAACTGTCCCTCAACGGTAACATCGGGATTCAGCTCGTGATATTTGTCCAGAGCCTGCTGGGTTCTCTCATTGCGGACCTGATTGCCCCACCAAGCCATCACGAGATTGGCACTTCCAGATCCATCAGTTGTCTGTGCATCTGCTGCCTCTGTGGAAGCCTCTGCCGATGCCTCTGTGGAAGTGGTCTGTGCAGAATCTGTCTGGCTGCTTCCGCATCCTGCCAGTAATGCTGTGCACATGGAGCCCGCCAGCACTGCTGCGATTACCTTTTTATTCATTGCTATCCTCCTGCTCTTTTGCGAATAGAAATTTTACCAATACATTCCTGTGAAAATACTTGTTTCATTCAGCCGGCCTGATTGAAATTCGTTTTTCTGAACTGAAGAAAGCATAGCATGATGCAATTAAGCAGTAATACATCTGGGGAAACGTGAAACATTGCGGAATTAAACCTTTCGATGTACACTATATTCATATTAGACGAATTCAGCGTTTGTTTTTTGTAGAAAAGCACCAATCTCATTTGTCTCTGCTACATGGGACGCGGCTTTCCAATTCATCAAATGCATGACCAGAAAGGAGCTTTTCCGGTAAAATGACTACAACGAAGGAGCATAAGCGCGACAATCAGCTGTTCTGGGAGACCCAGGAGAGCAGCATTTACTGCTGCTATAAGGAAGAGCCCATTGATTCCCAGATCCGTTTTCTCCATTGCCACGATGGATATGAGGTACTGATCATGAAAGCCGGCGACATCGCCATGCAGATTGAGGATCATCTGGTTTCTCTTCACTCGGGAGATATTCTGCTGATTCCGCCCTATGTTTTTCATTTCGCACGCCAGCAGAGCAGTGAAACCTACTGCCGCATCGTTCTTAACATCAAGGAATCCGCTATTCAGAAGCTCATCAGCCGGAATGAGGGTTACCGTCACCTCACGGATGTCTTCTACCAGGCGGCGGACTTCCGGATCCATGTGGACGACTCAACGCTCCTGCAGCTTCTGCGTCTCTCCCAGGCCCTGCAGGCGGCGACGGAGGACAGCTCCGATCGTTTTGGCAACGATATTCTCATGATATCTCTTCTCTCGGTCATCCTGGTTCTTTTAAACCGCCAGCGCGAAACCTCCTCCGAAATTCCGCCGGTTACCGCTTCTTCCTTCAGTCAGAGCATGCCGGAGGTTGTGAAAGACATCTTTCACTATGTCGATCAGAACCTTGGCGGAAAGCTGTCTGTTGCGGAAATCGCAGACAGGGCACACCTGAATTCCGTATATCTCACCCGCATGTTCCGCCAGTACACGGGGGTTTCCCTCCAGCAGTACATCATCGAAAAGAAACTGGCCGAAGCGAAGCGTCTGCTTCGAAACGGCCAGTCTCCGATGGATGTCTGTTTTGCCTGCGGCTTTAACAATTATTCCAATTTCTCACGCACCTTTACTAATCATGTAAAAATCTCTCCCAGACAGTATCAGGAGAACTCCAGGGCATCATTCACGCCATACAGCAGTTAAATGTCATACACATCGCGGTCCTTGAGAGTTCTCCCCGGTCTTTACCCAGTGGGACAGAAAGAAAGCAACGGATTCCACGGCATCCCGCATAAATTCAGAAAAGTCCGGCAATGAAGACCACCGCACAGCAGGTAACCGCAACGGTAAAGAGATCTCCGCGCACCCAGGCCATGACAAGTCCTGCAATGAGAGCAAGGAGCCCCGCAAGCGGGTGCGCTGTTGCCGTAAGAATCGCAGGAAACGTCATGACGGCCAGCGTAACATAGGGCACGTAGAACAGAAAGGAACGGATGAAGCGGTTCCGAATCGGTTTTCGCAGGAACAAAAAGGGAAGAACGCGCACGGCATAAATGGTGAGTGCCATGATAATCAGCGCGGCATAAATCCGGGAGGAAGAAATGGGTGAATTCATCTGTTTGCTTCCTCCTTTTTGATATCATTTTCTGATGCGTTCCGGAGGCTCGTTTCCGAAAGATTCCGGGACGAATCTCCCTTGGGGCCGGAGAGCTTCTCCGGGCCTTCCGCATCCTCCTCAACCGGGTGAAGCCATGCGGCAGCGCCCGCGATAACAAGCGTCAGGATGATGACACGGAAGCCGGAGGAAATCCCGCGAAGATACGGAAGGATGGAGAACAGACCGCTGGCCGCCATGGAGATGGTGACCAGAAGGCCGATAAAATGGTCCTTTTTCGCAGGTGGAATGATAATGGCAAGGAACATACCGTACATTGCAACGCCGAGTGCATTCGTCACAAGAGCCGGAAGAATGTTGCCCGCAATGACACCCAGAACCGTTCCGAGGCACCATCCGGAGACGGAAATGAACGTAATGCCATAGGTGTAAACCGGGCGAAGAAAGCCGTCCACCGAGACAGACAGACCGAAAATCTCGTCCGTCATGCAGTAGGCAAGCCCCAGGCGATGAATGAATTTCGTGTCCGGTGAGAGCTTCTGTGTGAGCGAACAGCTCATCAGAAGATAACGCAGATTGACAATGAGCGTGGTGGTAATCATCTCCACAGCGCCAGCCCCCGCACCGATCAGCGTGATGGCGGCGAACTGACCGGCAGAAGCCACCATCGTCAGCGACATCACGAATGCCTGCATGGCATTCATACCGACATTCCGCCCGGCAATGCCGAGTGCAAATGACACGGCAAAATATCCGAGACAGATCGGGATGCCGTCCCGCATGCCGCGAAGAAATGTGTAATTGGAAGAAGCTGCTGTTTTTTTCGTCATGATGAGCATTATAGCGCGAAAACGGGCAGTTTGGAAGAAAGTCCTGGTCCGGCAGACAAAGAAGGATCGTTCCTTCCAGCGCCGCAAAATCCGCTGCCGTCATGTCAAGGCGGCAAAACACTTTCAGATCATCCCGAGCGATTTCAGCACATACAGCCAGAACGTCAGTGAGAAGGCTGCTCCCAGTGTCGTCAGCATCACCGCGGAGGACGTGAGCGTTCCCTCATGGCCCATATTCCTCGCCATGACGAAGCTGCTGACCGTTGTGGAGGAACCCAGCATCACCAGAATGGCAATCAGCTGTTCGTTCCGGAAGCCCAGCTTTACCGCAAGTGGAAGGAACAGGGCCGCAAGCCCGAACAGCTTGATAAAGGCAGCAAGAAGCGCGGGTCCTGCGCTCTTTTTCGCCTTTCCGAGATCGAAAGAAGCTCCCATCGCCATCAGACCAAGAGGTGTTGCGAGTGCACCGACACTGCTGACCACCGACTTCATAATCTGCGGCTGAGGAATGCGAAGAAGCGACCAGAGAAAGCCGACCAGGATTCCCAGAATCAGAGGGTTGGTCAGGACATTTTTCACGGTGCGCAGAAGGAGCCTGCGGCTGTCTCTGCCGCTTTCTTTTTCTCCTTCCTCCGCCGTCAGCACCAGAACCGTCACCGCCGCAATATTGTACAGCGGAACACTCCCGAGGATCATAAGCGGCCCCATGGCCGTCGATTCCTCCCCGTAGATGTTGTGAATGAATGCGATGCCAAGGAGCGCGGCTGAGCTACGGTAGGCAGCCTGAATGAACTCGCCGCGCCCCGCTCTGTCCTTCACTACCGCGCGGGAGATCAGGCTGACCAGTGCAATGGAAATGCAGGTCACGCAAAAACAGAACAGAACAAAGCCGCCGTCCCATGCGGCAGCAAAGTCCTGCTCTGCGAGATCCTTGAACAGAAGAACCGGCAGTGCAATCCGGAACACGAAGCGGTTCATCTGTGAAGTAAAGCTTTCATTCATAAAGCCGATCTTTCGGAAGAAAATTCCAAGAAGCATCAGAAGGAAGATCGGCATCGTTGCATTCAGACTGAAAATCAGATTTCCCATAGTGGCCATTGTCCCTTACCAGGCCGTTGCAATGTCCAGTGTAATTCCGCCCTTTTTCACAAAAGCTCCGGTGTCACAGACGATTCCGGTTCCAAGGCTCGTCTCCACAATGCTCCCTCTCGGATAAACCGAAAGATCCGCTGCGCACATAATGTAGTCGCCGTACATCTTCACGCCGTCATCTCTGACCCAGTACTCACTGTTCACGCCCAGCTTCTTCATGGCTGCGACGATCTTGTTCATGTTGAGATTATAATACGTTTCCTTCCCGCTCGGTCCGGCGTTGACACCGTTGTACCGGTTCAGTACCGATCCCTTCCAGGAAGAACTCCTTGTCTGAGAGGCAAGAGAAGCTCTCTCCTCCTCTTCCTCCGCAGCATCAAGGGCCGCTGTCTGCTGTTCAATCACTGCCTGCAGCTGCACCAGATACTCTGCCAGCGCTTCCTGGTTGTCCGCAAGCCCCACGGTGTCTGTGCTCTGCGCCGCGATCGCGCTCTCTGCCGCCGCGTTGCCGGTCATGGCAGTCATCTCACTCTGCACCTCTGCCGCAGATACCTTCAAAGTCATTCCGGGGTTTCCTGCTGCCATTCCGAGGATCAGTGCCCCGGCAATCGCTGCAGTAAATTTTCGTAATGCTCTTCTCACTCAGATAACTCCTTTCGCAGGTTTTCCTGCATCTGAGGGAGAATATTACAAAATTATTTCATTTTTGTCAAATTTTCGTTGCGTTTTACTGTAAAATCGCTTGCTTTTCGCGGCTGACCGCACCGACAAAGCGTCGGAATGCCGCTCTTCCCGGGTCGCTGTCCTTGTAGACACCGGCATCCTCCAGCACTCTTGCAAAGACCAGCCCGATCTCCTCCCGGATCACTTCATCCAGCCGTTCGGGATCCGCGCTCTTTACATTCGCCGGAGCGAATTCCGGATGCTTTTCCAGAATTTTCTTCGTCCATTCCGCATGCGATGCCACGGCCGGAACCTCTCCGGGATTTCCACCCTCCAGAATGACCTTCTTCAGCATCTCCATTTCTCCCAGAAGCCTTGCCGGAAGAACCGCAAGCCCCATGACCTCGATGAGGCCGATGTTTTCCTTCTTGATATGGTGAAGCTCCTGATGCGGATGGAAAATTCCAAGCGGATATTCCTCCGTTGTCCGGTTGTTGCGCAGCACCAGATCCAGCTCATACTGCTCGTTCCGCATCCGCGCAATCGGTGTAATCGTGTTGTGCGGCGTTCCCCCGGTTTCCGCCAGGATCCCGGCCTCCGGATCACTGTATCCGCGCCAGGTCTCCAGAATGCGGTCCGCGAGCTCCACAAGGCGCTCCGGATTGCCGGCATCCAGCCGGATTACGGACATCGGCCAGTTTACGATTCCCGCTGCCACGTCCTCATAGCCCCGGAAAGAGATTTTCTCGCGAAGTCCCGCCTTTGCCATGGCAAAGGTATAATTGCCTCCCTGAAAGTGCTCATGGGTCAGAATGGACCCGCCGACAATCGGCAGGTCCGCGTTGGAACCGATGGTGTAATGCGGGAACATCTGAATGAACTGCATCAGCCGGACAAAGGTGTCGTGTTCGATCTTCATCGGCACATGCTCTCCAGACAGAACGATGCAGTGCTCATTGTAATAAACATACGGACTGTACTGCATATACCACTGCTTTCCCGCAAGGGTCAGCGGAAGAAGCCGGATGTTCTGTCTCGCCGGATGATCAAGGCGCCCCGCGTAGCCCTCGTTCTGCGGGCAGAGAAGGCACCGGGGATACTGCTCCTGCTTCTTGTTCAGAGCAGCCGCAATCGCCTTGGGATCCTTTTCCGGCTTGGAGAGATTGATGGTAATGTCCAGCTCACCGTAGCGGGTCTTTGTCACCCATTTGCGGTCCTTCCGGATCCGGTATGTCCGGATGTAATTGCTGTCGCAGGCGAGGCGGTAGAAATAATCCGTCGCCTCCTTCGGACTCACGGCATATTTCTCCCGGAATGTACGGATCACTTCAGACGGCCTCGGCGTCAGGCATCCCATCAGCTTCGTGTCAAACAGGTCCCTGCTCGCGATTCCGTCCTCTGTCACGCCCCGGCTGACCGCATCATCCAGAAGAAATTCCAGAATCTTCTCCAATGGAGGAAGCGTTTCCTCCCCGCAGGTTTTTTCCGGATCAAAGTCCGGAGAAGGCGTCAGCTTCAAGGTATCCAGCAGAAGATTGGCCGCATAAAACCGGTCCTCCGGTGCGATCAGCTTCTTCGAAACTCCGTATTCTGTAAGTGCAAGAACTGCTTCCTGTGCTGTTCTGATTTCCATTTCCATACCTCACTGAGGCAGCCGGCTGTTGATGCAGTTTTTCCCGGCCTTCCTATCCGTATTTCATATCATAAATGCCACCCTCTCAGAATAATCTCCCTTCCTGCTTTCTTCAAGAGAAAGACATCGGATGCTCCAATGCCTCTTCCAGAATTCCGACACAATTATCTCCGATCCGGTCCACGTTATACAAAAGATCGGAATACACCCCGGTCATATCCTTCGTGCACTGTCCGCTCTCCACACGGCGAAGGTGGGCCTTATTGAATTGCCGGATGGATTTATGCAGCTTTCTCTTGGCCTTGGTAATGGCCTCCGCGTCCGCCGTCCCGTCTGCGCCCGCACGAAGAAGCGTGACCGCCTGCAGATACAGCCTCTCCGATGCCGCAAAACACCGGCCGAGCTCTTCGGTTGCTTCTCTGGAAAATTCTTTTCCCTGCTTCTCCATGCTCCCCGTTGCGGTCACAATGTCGCTGCAGCGGTCCGCGATCCTGCTCGCACAGTGAATCAGCGCCAGAAGCCCGGATGCCTGTTCCGACTGCTCCGGCGTAAGGGAGCCGCTGGAGAACAGTTCCGAGATATACGAGATGATGCTCTCCTGAACGTGCCGGATATTCTCATACTTCTTTGCAAAATTCTCCGGAAGGCTTCTGCCGGCTGCCCCGTTTTCTTCTCCTTCCGCCTTCAGAATTACATTCTTCATACCGGAGAGAAGCGTCTTCACCGCGTCCAGATTCCTGCCGATCTCGCGGGATACCAGAATCAGCGCCGCCTGCGGCTGGGAAACCATGCGAAGATCCAGATAGCTGGGGGTTCCCTCCCCGGCCGCTGAATCAGTCTTCGGGTGATTCGGGACCAGCCTGCAGACGATCTTCACCATGAGAGGCACCATCGGCAGCCAGATCAGCGTACAGACCACATTGAAAATGGTGTGCGCATTGGCGATCTGGCGGGAAATGACTTCCACCTCGGGTCCCTTCGGAGAAACGAACGCCACAAATCTGGCAAACAGCGGAATGAAGAACGAGAACACAATGGTTCCACTGAGATTGAAGCAGGTATGGGCAACTGCCGTTCTTTTGGCATCGCGGCTCTGCCCGATGGAAGCAAGCAGGGCCGTAATGGTCGTGCCGATGTTGTCGCCCAGAAGGATCGGAATCGCGCCCGCCAGTCCGATGACGCTGCTCACACCGTCCGGCCCCGCCTGCGAGGCAAAGCTCTGCAGAACTGCGATGGTCGCCGACGAAGACTGCACCACCAGCGTCATGCAGAGGCCGAGCACTACGCCGAGGACCGGCAGGTCGCGCACCTTCCACATCAGTTCCGTAAAGAGCGGACTTCCCGCTAACGGCTTCATCACGGATGACATGATCTGAATGCCCTCGAACAGGAGGCCGAAGGAGAAAAACACCATGGCAACGTCCTTGACCTTCTCATTTTTCGAAACGAATTGAACCACGAAGCTGATAAACAGGATCGGATAAATGTATTCGCCGATATCAAAGGCGATGAGCTGCGCCGTCATGGTTGTTCCGATGTTCGCGCCGAAAATAACCGAAATCGCCTGCGGCAGTCCCATCAGCCCTGCGCTGACAAAGCCGATCACCATGACCGTGGTGGCACTGGAAGACTGCAGAACCGCCGTCACCAGCGCTCCTGCCAGAGCTCCCATGACCGGATTTCTGGTGAGGACGCCCAGAATGGCGCGCATCTTCTCCCCTGCCGCTTTCTGCAGTGACTCGCTCATCTGGTTCATTCCGAACAAAAATACGGCCAGTCCTCCGCACAGCCCGAACAACGTTGACACAACCTCTGACATATTGATACCTCCCTGAGGCAAAACCGCTCCCCTTTTTCCACTTTTCCAAACTGATCCATGTTCTGATAAGGATCGTATAAAATCGCGGTAAAATCTCAGACAGGATTGTGTTAAATTCATGTAAAACGGGCCGTGGGAATTTTTCTTTCCTACGGCCCGTTGAGCATTTCTCCTCATTATGCATTTTTAATCAGATCGGATGATTTTACAGCCCGGATATTTTTACCGAACCTGCTATTATCCGGACAGACAGGATCCTTTCCAGAGAACCGGCGAATTCTCCGCTTCTCCGGTCAGTCGGCTCGTCAGGACGGATCCTTCTCTCCCGGTTCATGGAAAATCAGTTCCATCCGGGTTCCCTTTCCGAGCTCGGAGGTTACCTTCACCTTCGCATGCGAAAGCTCGGCTCCGTGCTTGACAATGGAAAGGCCAAGGCCCGTTCCTCCGGTCTCCTTGGAACGGCTCTTGTCCACGCGGTAGAATCGTTCGAAAATCCGCTCCTGCTGGTCCTTCGCAATTCCAATGCCGGTATCCGTCACAATCACCTCCGGCGTGTCCATCTGCCTGCCGACCCAGAGGTCCACACGGCCGCCCGCGTGATTGTACTTGATGGCATTCTCCGTAAGGTTGTAGATCATTTCATCCAGAAGGCGTCTCACACCAATTACCGTGCAGGCCTCGCCCGTGAGCTCCACGTGCACGCCGCAATCCGCCGCCTTGGGTGCAAGACGGCTTACGATATCGTGGGACAGCTCGAACAGATCCACCCGCTCTTCCTTCTGCTCCAGCCTTCCCTCATCCAGACGGGAGAGCTGGATGATATCATTGATGAGCGTCAGCATCCGCTGCGCTTCTTTATAAATGCGCTCGGAAAACTTCGGCACATCCTCCGGCTTCACCAGGCCATCCCGCATGATCTCCGCATAGCCCGAGATCGAGGTCAGCGGCGTTTTCAGCTCATGCGACACATTGGCGGAAAATTCCTTACGCATCTGCGCTACGGCCTCCTTGGCCCTGTTGGAATCCTCAATTCTTTGAAGGAGCGGTGTCATCTCCTCATAGATGTCATTTTCCAGCGGCTTGTCCAGATCCAGCCGGTTAATGGGCCGGACAAGGGCCGCAGCCTGGCGCCTTGCCATTCCGTAAGCAAAGACCAGCATCACTAGTCCGATCACCGTCATAACGGGCAGGAGCGTCAGAGCCGTATTGGAGATACTGCGGACGGTCATGGATACCCGTAGAACGTTTCCGTCATCCAGACGAATCGCGCAGTAGAACATGTCCTGCCCGATTGTATCGGAGTGCCGGACATCCTGCCCCATGCCATTTTTCAGAGCGGCCTGTACCTCCGGCCGCTCCAGGTGATTTTCAAACGTGAATTCATCCTGTTCCGTGTCGTAGCAGACATTGCCCTTCGCATCAATCAGTGTGATGCGTGTTCCCCTCTCCACGTTGTCCAGCTGCCGCAGATAGCTCTCACCGGAGATATTGACGGCTGCCGCCGTATACTCCGCCACACGCCGGATGCTCTCCTGCGCCAGCGAACGGATCCTTGCATAGACGAACAAAATGGTGATCGTATACGCAATCAGCAGCGTAATTCCGATCACCATGAACATACTCTTCTGGATTTTTTTTCTCATACTCTCCGGCCTTTCCGGCTCAGACACCGGCTTTTCTCTCACCGGGCAGCCCTGCGCTTCGCACAGCCCTGCCGGATTTGTTCTCCTGTTCTTTCATATCATCCACGCTGTCAGACAAATGTTATATACGCGAATCCGGTAGCCGACTCGATGCTGATAAATTCATCGGGTCATCTGCTTCGACGTTTTACGCACGGATCCGGTAGCCGACTCCGCGGACAGTCTCAATCCTCTCGCCCGCCTTTCCGAGCTTCTGACGAAGCGTCCGGATATGGACATCCACCGTCCGGGTCTCCCCGTCAAAATCATAGCCCCACACATCCTCAAGAAGCTGATCTCTTGTCAGAACCACCTCGGAATTGACCAGGAGCTTTTTCAGAAGCTCATACTCCTTAAGCGTCAGCGCGACCGGTTCTCCCGCTACAGTTACCTGATGCTTTCTGGTGTCCATGGCAATTTCTCCCAGTGCCAGAATCTCATCGTCTCCCTCATCGCTTCCGGATCCGCTCCTGCGAAGAACTGCCTTGATCCGGCTGACCAGCTCCATCATACCGAAGGGCTTGGTCACATAGTCATCCGCGCCGAGATCCAGAGCCTTGACCTTATCGAATTCCGCCCCCTTGGCAGTCACCATGATGACCGGAATTCCTTCCGTCTCCGAATTCGAGCGGATGCTCTTCAGAAGGGCGATGCCGTCCTCACCGGGCAGCATGACATCCATCAGAACAAGCTCCGGCCGTTCCTTCTTCAGTGCCTCGCGAAAACTCCGGCCGTCCTCAAAGCCCTGTGCCTTGAAGCCGGTGTTCTCCAATGTGTATACAATCAGGTCTCTGATGTTCTCATCATCTTCTACGCAAAAAATCATCTGCCTATTACTCCGTAATCTTCTTCGTATCCAGCTTCGCCTCATGCACACCGGTGATGGAGAACGAAACCCACTCCGCAATATTCGTCGCGTGGTCGCCGATCCGCTCCAGGTATTTCGCGATCATAATCAGATCAATGGCCTTGTGTGCCGCCTGTCCCTGATTCTCGCCGATGTAGTCAATCAGCTGGTTTTTGACGGAATCAAACATCATATCCACAACATCGTCACGCGCCTCCACGTGCCCGGCCAGCTCCAGATTCTTGTCCACAAAGGCCTTGATGCTGTCTTCCACCATGTGCGTCACTTCCACGCTCATCTCGACGATCTTCGGAAAATCCGTCGTCTCCGACATCCGGGCACTGACCACAATTTCGGCGATGTCCGACGCCTGATCGCCGATCCGTTCCATGTCCGTGATCATCTTCAGGGCAGACGAAATCTGCCGCAGATCTCTTGCCACCGGCTGCTGCTGCAGAAGAAGCGTCAGGCACAGGCGCTCAATCTCGCGCTCCGCCTGATCAATTTCCGCATCGGCCAGCATGACATCATGCGCCATCTGTATATTACCATCCTGCAGGGCTTTTGTCGCATTCTCAATTGCAATTCCGCACAGATCCCCCATATGGATCAGCATTCTGTTCAGCTGCAGAAGCTGCGCATCAAACCGGTTTCTCACGTTCATTCCTCCTCAGTTTCTTTCTCTGTCTCTGTGTATTTGTTCCGCCTTTTTTGCCGAATGTGGCAGACCGGGTTTCCGGATTCCGGTCAGCCAAAACGTCCCGTGATGTAATCCTCGGTTCTCTTGTCCGCCGGGATCGAGAACAGCTTCTGCGTGCGGTTGTACTCCACCAGTTCCCCCAGAAGGAAGAACGCAGTGTTGTCCGAAATGCGGCTTGCCTGCTGCATGTTGTGTGTGACAATGACAATGGTATATTTGCTCTTAAGCTCAATCGCAAGATCCTCGATCTTGGAGGTGGAAATCGGATCCAGCGCGGAGGTCGGCTCATCCATCAGAATCACCTCCGGCTCCACCGCAAGGGTTCTCGCGATGCACAGTCTCTGCTGCTGGCCGCCGGAGAGACCGAGCGCACTCTTGTGAAGGCGGTCCTTGAGCTCATCCCAGATTGCCGCCTGACGAAGACTCCGTTCCACGATCTCGTCCAGCTCCGATTTCTTCCGGATTCCGTTGATCCGCGGTCCGTATGCCACGTTCTCATAGACGCTCTTCGGGAAGGGATTCGGCTGCTGGAATACCATACCGACGCGCTTGCGCAGCTCAATGGCATCCATATCCTTATAGATGTCCACACCGTCCAGCTTCACATCGCCTTCGATGCGAACGCCTTCTTCCAGATCATTCATCCGGTTCAGCGTTTTCAGAAACGTGGATTTCCCGCAGCCGGACGGTCCGATCAATGCCGTAATCTCATTGGCGCGGATGTTCATGGAGATCCTGTGAAGTGCCTGATACTGTCCGTAATACAGATCCAGGTCTTTGATTTCGAGCTTGTACTGTTCTTCCATTTCGTTCACCTTTTATTATGCCTTTGCGCCGGACTGCTTCTCATTGATTCTTCTTGTCATGATTCTCGCGATCATCGAGAAAACAAGAACCAGAACAACCAGTACCATGGCGGAGAAATTCGCAATTTCCTCCGACTGCGGATTCAGCGCGCCCTCCGTTCGCATCACCCAGATGTGAAGCGCCAGTGTTTCACCCGGCCGGAACGGATTCAGAGGACACGTTTTGGAGGTCAGATTCCAGTTGCTCCAGTTCAGCCTCGTGCTCTGCCCCGCCGTATACAGAAGAGCCGCCGCTTCGCCAAAGCCACGCCCGGCCGCGAGAATAATACCCGTGATGATACGTGGCAGGCAGGCGGGGAGCAGCACCTTCACAATGCTGACCCAGTGCGTTGCACCGAGGGCCATGGAGCCGGCCTTATAGCTCTTGGGAAGACTCCGCATCGCATCCTCTGTCGTCGTTGCAATGGAAGGAAGACTCAGAATGGAAACCGCGAGAGCTCCTGCCATCAGATTCCACTTCGCTCCCGTCATCAAAATGAAAACAAGGTAGCCGAACAGACCGACAACGATGGACGGCAGCGAGGAGAGGGATTCAATGCAGATCCGGATGAAGTGCGTTGCCTTCGTATCTCCTGCGTACTCCGCCATATAAATTCCGGCGAGAACTCCGATCGGCACGCTGATGAGCAGAGAGAGTACGACCAGGTACACCGTATTAAACAGCTGATTTCCGATTCCGCTGGAATCCGCCGCAAGAATCCCCGGATAATAGCTCAGGATTCCTTTGATGATAATGTAGCCCGCGAGGACCAGGATCAGCAGCAAAAACGATCCGCCCACTGCGCAGAACACTCCGGTCATCACATGATCGGCCCGCTCCGCACTGCGGATACGGTGTTTCATCTTCTCATTCATATCACACGCTTCCTTTTCTGATAACGGTTCAGTACCTACCGTTTTCCATGCGAATCGTCTCCCTGCAGGTTGATTCGCACCTGAACTTTTGTATCCGTTTCTTCTGTTTCAGGCCTTTTCCTTCTTCTTACCCGCTGCATCAATGCGGTGAATCAAGAAAATAAACAGCATGGAAATCAGAAGCAGCAGCAGTGCCATGGACCACAGCGCCATATTCTGTTCTCCGCCACTCGCCGAGTTGCCCATATCCGCTGCAATGGCAGCCGTAAGATTATTGGTCGGCGAAAGAAGATTCTTGGGGAACGCCCGCGTTTTGCCGATCACCATGGCAACCGCCAGTGCTTCGCCGAAGGCTCTTGCAAGGCCCAGGATGATTCCGGTCAGAATTCCGGATTTTGCCGCCGGAAGAACAATCCGGTAGATCACCTGCCATCTGGTGGAGCCAAGTCCATACGCCGCCTTCCGGTAATACTGCGGAATGCTCCGGATGGAATCCGCGGCCACCGTCGTGATGGTCGGAAAGATCATGACCGCGAGTACGATGCTCGCCGCCAGCACCGAGTAGCCTCCCATCCTCGCATGAAAGGTATCACGGATAAACGGAACCAGTACGGTCAGACCGATCCATCCGTAAACGACGGAAGGAATTCCGACGAACATCTCGATTGCCGGCTGGAAAATCTTTGTTCCAAGCTTCGGCGCAATTTCCGTCATGAACACGGCCGCACCGATCGCAAACGGCGTCACCATAAGAAGCGCCAGTCCGCACGTCAGCAGCGAACCCACAATATAAATGGCGCAGCCGACCTTTCCGCCGCCCTCCGTTGCCGAATCCATCGGGGCCCACTCGCTGGAAAACAAAAATTCCAGAACCGAATGGTGATATTTGGTGAAGGTTCCAGTTCCCTGAACAATCAGGAAAATGCCGATAGACAGGGTCAGAGCGATAATAAAGAAGCCCGCGGTGGTAACAATGCCCCGTCCCAGGTATTCTTTCCGGAAGCGATCCATGCCGCTCGTTCTCGTCTTCTTTACGATCCGTTTCTCTGTTTTACTGCATTCCGTACCGGCTGTAAGATTTGTAACCGCTTCACTCATGTCTATACCTCGCTGAGGTTTTTTTCTTTTCACAGCCTGCGGCGGCCTGCCTTCTGCAGACATGCCGCCGTACACTGCTGTTTTAAACTGTTTCTTATTTTTCTCTTCCTGTTCCGTGACCCGGAACATTTTCGCGAATCCATGGAATCCGTTCCCCGGCCTGAATTCCCCCGGTCCGGAACGTTTCTCTTGTCCCAGGCGTCACTTTCTTCCGGTCCGGAGTGCATTCCTCATCCGGTGCACCTGCAGAGAAGTTTTTGGAAAATTTGTCCTTGTCTTACTTGGCCTCGTGAGCCTTGACCGCCTCGTCGCTCATCTTGGAGGATACGCCGTAGCCCATTGCCTCAATGGAATCGCCGAACTCATCGCTCATCATGTAGTTGATGAAGGCCTGTGCTGCTTCGCTGCCCTCACCATTGGTGTACATGTGCTCGTAGCCCCATACCTTGTAGGTTCCGTTGTAGGTGTTCTCCAGAGTGGGCTCCACACCATCGATTGCAACTGTCTTGACCGTATCGTCGTCCACCAGATAGGAAAGTGCAACGTAGCCGATTGCTCCCTTGTTCTGCTCAACCGTCTGAAGAAGAGTACCGGAATCATCGGTCTCCAGTGCCTCATTGGAAGCCTCCTCTTCGCCGTTCAGCGCCCAGTTCTTGAACAGTGCTCTGGTTCCGGAAGAGCTGGGTCTCGTTACCAGAAGGATCTCTTCATCCGGTCCGCCGACTTCCTTCCAGTTCGTAACCTTACCGGTAAAGATGTCGATCAGCTGATCGGTGGTCAGATTATCAACGCCCAGATCCGCGTTGACAACCGGTGCCATGGTGATGACGCATACCTCATGATCCACAAGGCCCGCCGCAACCGATGCATCCAGCTTCTCTTCCGCGAAAACGTCCGAATCGCCGATGTCGATGGCGCCGTCCGCAACCTGCTTCAGACCCTCACCGGAGCCGCCGCCGTTTACGGTAACGGAGCAGTCCGGATTCGCATCCATGAACTTGTCTGCTGCTGCCTGGGCAAGAGGAAGCAGTGCGGAAGATCCGGCTGCGGTGACCTCTCCGGTGACAGCCTCTGCTGCAGGATCTGCCGCCGCGGTATCCTCAGCGGCTGCTTCGGTCGTTGCCGTCGTGTCCGCTGCTGCGGTAGTATCCGCGGCTGCTGCCTCAGTTGTTGCCGACGTGTCCGCTGCTGCGGTATCCGAAGATCCGCATCCTGCCAGCATGCCCATTACCATTGCTGCTGCCGCAATCGTCCCAGTAAGTTTCTTCAGCTTCATAATATCCTCCTCAAT
>CALEFO010000111.1 GCA_937877165.1 uncultured Lachnospiraceae bacterium
GCCCCTTGTGGACTTTCACCACAGACTGACGGCATGCCCGTCATACACAAAAAAGTGCCCCTGATCGATCAGGAGCACCACACTTTCCATCGTCTTTCAAACATGTCTGTCAGAACAGATTCATGTTCAGAAGGACCGCCAGCACAAAGAAAATCACACAGAGGGCAACGGTCGCCTTGACCAAATGTCCCTCCACGGAACGGCCCTTGTTCTTCCCCCAGTAGGTATCTGCCGCACCGGCAATGGTGCCAAGACCCTGTGTCTTGCCTTCCTGCATCAGAACAATCACCGTCAGAACAATGCTGACAATAATAAGAAGAATGGTTAAAATCCAGCGAATAATACTCATCTTGACTTCCTGACCTTAATTCTATACTTTTAATTCATGAACACAGTGATATAAAAACCAGCCTGTACTCACATACAAGGCAGATTATAACAAAGGACGCAAATCGTGGCAAGCAAAATATCCGAATCCGTTTCATGCAATTCGTCATCTTCAAATTTTTCCGGTTCTCTCTTCTCCGGAAAGGCCGTACTGGACCGGAAAAAGATCCTGTTTTCCTTTCTCTGGGCCTGCTGCATCTCCTTTTTCCTGATGCTGTTTCTGACCCGGTCCTCTTTCCTGTATCCCTACAACAACTGGGATGACTCCAACAGCTATTTTACCATGGGAAAATCCATGTTCCACGGCATTCTCATTTACCGGGACATTTTCGACCAGAAGGGGCCGTACCTGTATTTTCTGTACGGTTTGTGCTCTCTCCTCTCCCCCACGACCTTCCGCGGCGTTTTCGTCATGGAGGTTCTCTTCGGGGCGGCTGATCTTCTCTTAATAAAGAAAATTCTGGAAATATGGTGCAGTCCCAGAAGTGCCCGCTTTCTTTCGCCGGTTCTCTTTGCCTGCATGTGCGCTTCGAAGAGCTTCTACTGGGGCGGCTGCGCGGAGGAGCTGTGTCTTCCGTTTCTTCTTTTTCCCCTGTACCTGCTGTTTCGGACTCTGCACAAGGGCCGCGGCGCATCGTTATTCCTCGCTGAGGCAAAATCCGCAAAGGCGGTTTTGCCGAATGCGGCAGCCGGTGCGTCAGCACCGATACTGCGGTTTGAAAATGACATATCAATGCCACTTTCAAGCTTTTCTCCCCGCAGTGTTTTTCTTGCCGGCCTTTGCTGCGGCTTTGTCTTCTGCGTCAAATTCACACTGATGGGCTTTTTCCTCGGCTTTGCGCTCTTAGTCATTCTGACCTGCAGAAGCCTTCGCGAATTTGCACGGCTCGCCGGGTGGTTTCTTCTCGGAACACTCCTTCCGTTTGTCCCGTGGGTTCTGTATTTCGCCGTAACCGGAGGTCTTGCGGACTGGTACCGCGTGTACATCTACACGAATGTGTTCCTGTATTCAGATTTTGGAGCCAACTCCCACGGTGCCACCGCGGGGCAGAAAATCTACGACCTTGCAAAAATTCTATACTGGCTCATCCATGATAATTTCCAGTACTTTTTCTTTCTCCTTGCAGGGCTTGTCTGGATGCTGCTTCGCCGCGGCGCATCGCTTGCGGAGCGCATCGCTCCCGTCGTGATGTTCTGCCTCACGTTCCTTTTTATCTACATCGGCGGTGCCCATCTTCCGTACTATGCACTCCCACTCGCCGTATTCGCCGTGACCGGAATGGCAGGAGCCGGTGTTCTCCTCGATAGAATCAGAGCACACTTCATTCCTACCGCTCCATCGAAAATTATCGGTTCCGCGGCAGCCCTTTTGATCTCTCTAGGGATCAGCTTCGCCGTGATTTTCCGCTGCAGCTGGAACATGGAGTATCTCGGGACACCGAAGGATGACATTTTCCTCACCCGGTTCACGGAGGACATCAACCGTGACCGTGCCACAGG
The DNA here is from genome assembly GCA_937877165.1 of uncultured Lachnospiraceae bacterium. Lineage (GTDB taxonomy): Bacteria > Bacillota > Clostridia > Lachnospirales > Lachnospiraceae > CAG-791. The sequence goes on from CALEFO010000111.1 coordinate 1,888, forward strand.
AATCGTGGATCCGGACCGCACGACGCTTCTCAATATCGGCTGCCTTGACAGCGGCCTCTATACCACGACAGGAATCTATCCCTCCTGCTACTGGTTCCAGACGCAGACTCTCCCCGGCGGGGAGGTGGACCGGGAGCAGCTCTCCTATATCCGGGAGGCCCGGACAGACTACATCGTTGCCAGAGACTCCTACCCGGAGGAAATCTTTGAACACTATGAGCTGATTGACCAATTCCATCAGGATCTTCAGCCCCAGGCGTTTGACTATTACCTGTTCCGCAGGATTAAGAACTGAGGTTTGTTACAATGCCAAGGTCTCCGGATGGTCCTTGACATTTTCATTTACGGCTTATATGTCAAACGCAAAAGTCAGAAAGTGATTGACACCCGAGGGGGAGACCGCTATTATATCAACTGTATGTGCGCGGAACTGTCCGTGTCCGGCTTCCTGCGCATGTTACAGTCCAAATTACAACACGTGTTTCGTTATATGGAGGTAATGTACAAATGGCAAACATCAAATCTGCCAAGAAGAGAATTCTCACCAGCGCCAAGAAGGCCGAGGCCAACAAGGCTGTCAAGACCGGCGTGAAGACTGCTGTCAAGAAGGTTCGCACCGCTGTAGAGGCCGGCGACAAGGCTGCAGCCGCAGAGGCACTGACCGCTGCAACTTCCGCAATCGACAAGGCTGAGCACAAGGGTGTGTTCCACAAGAACACCGCTTCCCGCAAGGTTTCCCGCCTGGCAAGCGCTGTCAACAAGATGGACTAATCCGCCATCCTGCCGCCCGGAATATCTGGTTTTCACATTTGCACCGCGGCTGGTGTGAGAAATTCAGATCTGTATCATCGGGCCAATCAAGCAAAATGAATCCCCCGCTTCGTATGATCAGCGAAGCGGGGGATTTTCTGTTGTCATGTATCTGCCAAATCTCACCAAATATATCAGGAGGTAGGCCATCAATTTTTTCAAGTGTCCTACCCTGCGAAGTTGATCACCGGATCCTTCGGTTCTGCGCAAGGCTTGACTTCTGCAGCCTCCAGCACAATGCCCTCTCCCTCATACTGCTCAAAATTCTCCCGGCAAACCTTCGCTGTGATCTCGACCCAGGATTTCTCCTTCAGCTCATCTGTCTTCTCATAGCGGCAGGCATAGCCGAGAAACTGCATGTCCTGTGCGCAGCAGGTCATTGCCATACGGCCGGGAACAAAATATCCCTTTGGAAACCCATCCGGCTTCGCCACCATGGCCTGGAAGCGGATGATCTTGCCTTCATAGCGGTCCATGTGCTCCATGGCATCCAGATACCAGATTCCGTAATTCAGTCCTTCGAGCTCAATGACATCCTGATTGATGTCAAACGGAAGATCCTCCTCCGTCGTCAAGTCAATCTCGCCATCCTTATCCTCGAAAATAAGATCAGCCTCGGTGCAAACAGCCTTGACGTTTCTCTTGTACTTAATCAGAGTCTCTTCGTCGATGTCATCGCAGCGGTTGAACATGATCAGCTCCGAATTCCGGAGCTCCTCGAACAAAAGTGAGCGCATCGCAAGGTTTGAAAAATACATGCCGAAGGTAGAAGCATCGATGCAGGAAATCTGCTGCTCCAGCATCCATGCGTGCGGAAGCTTGAACTTGCGGAAATCCCACATGCCGTTCCACTCAATGAGAACACGCCCCGGCTGATACTGGGCATTCAGTGCCATCAGCGTTGCCGGTGTGAACTCCTCTTCGTTCTCGATTCTTGCCACATCGGTTCTTGTCTGCTTTAAAAGCTTCTCACCGAATTCCACCTCGCCCTCCTCACAAAGGATCAGAAGAGTCCTGTCCTTCGACTGGAAATAGGGCTGCCCGATGGTGTAGCTGAAAAATGATGATTTTCCGGAATCCAGAAAACCGTTGATCACATATACCGGAATTTTTTCCATTTCTTCCCTCTTCACACGCCTTGCGTGTTCTGAAAAACAGAGGCTGTCGCCTCAGGCCTTGCGCTTGAACAGCTTCTCCAGATTGTCCTGATTCAGATGAGACCCGATAACACAGATCTTACCGGTCACATCCGCGGCACCTGTGCGGACCTGCGGTTCTCCCGGAACATAATCAAAGTGAACCCACGTTCCATCCGGGGAAGGAAGCATGCCCTTGGAGCGGAGAACAAAGCCATAGGTATCCTCATCCTCAAGCACCTTCAGGAGATTCTCCACTTCCTCTGCAGAGTACTTCTGCGGAGTCTCCATGCCCCAGCTTTCGAAAACCTCATCCGCATCATGATCATGATGGTGCTCATGCCCGCCGTCGTGGTGATGGCAGCAATGATGCTCCTCTTCCTCATGATCATGGTGGCAGCGATGATGCTCCCCTTCCTCATGATCATGGTGGCAGCAATGGTGCTCCTCTTCCTCATGGTCGTGGTGGCAGCAGTGGTGCTCCTCTTCCTCGTGATCATGGTGATGATGCGCGCGGTAAACCGTGTTGCCGTCCTCGTCCGTGTACTTCTCGGCATGCTCATCGTGGTGATGATGGTGATGCTCTTCTTCCTCTGCCATCACCTCCGCAAGAATCTCACTCTGCAGGTCCTCTCCGCCCTCAATGGTCTCCAGAACCTTCTTTCCATCCAGCTCTGTCAGCGGAGTGGTAATGATTGTTGCCTTCTGGTTGTGCTCACGGATCAGGGCAACCGCCTCGTCAATCTTCTCCTGCGATGCCTTGTCGGTTCTCGTCAGAAGAATGGTTCCCGCGTTCTCAATCTGGTTGATGAAGAATTCGCCGAAATTCTTAAAATAAACTCTTGCCTTGGTGGCATCCACAACCGTCACGGCGCTGCCGACCTTCATGTCCGGAATTTCCTGGGCCGTCTTCTCAATGGCGCGCATGACATCATCCAGCTTGCCAACACCAGAGGGCTCAATAAGAATCCGATCTGGCTGATAGGTCTCCATGACCTGTTTCAGTGAGGCATTGAAATCACCCACCAAAGAGCAGCAGATGCAGCCGGAGTTCATCTCGCGGATCTGAATGCCTGCTTCCTTCAGAAATCCGCCATCAATGCCGATCTCTCCGAACTCATTCTCAATCAGAACGACCTTCGTTCCCGCCAGTGCATCCTTAATCAGCTTCTTAATCAACGTTGTCTTTCCGGCTCCAAGGAACCCGGAGACGATATCTACCTTTGTCATCGCTTTTTCCTTTCCTGCCGCAGATTACTGCAGCACCTCTTTCATTTTTGCCATCACGATGTCTGCCGGGATGCACGCTGTCTTGCCGTCCCCGGTTTCCTGGACGATCATGCCGAGATAATTGCCTGCCTTTCCGTACAATCCGCCGCCGGACATCCCACTCGCATCGCCAATGTCTGCGAGAATAAGATCCTGCCCGATTCCGTCCACTGAGGCTGCAGAGTCCTTGACTACCCCCGAAGCCAGTTCATTATGGTCTGCTCCCTTCAGGCCATACACCGGATCCTGCGCCGCAAGCCGGTCCAGAATGTCCCGGGAATAGTATACCTCCAGCTCTTCCGGCCAGGCGCACTGAAGAAAAGCAAGGTCCTGCTCCGGATCCGAAGAAATCACCTCTGCATCCAGCTGTGTTCCATCCGAAAGCACCAGCTGCACCGCATCTGCACTGCCGACAGCATGTGCCGCCGTCACAACAGTCAGCGTGTAATTCTCATCCTTCGTGGACTGCTTTCTTCCGTCCAGAATGGTTCCTGCACCGGTCACGCCGTCCGCCCGTACGGCGACTTCATATTTGCTCACCGCATCATGAAGGGCATCCGGTTCCAGTGTATACATCCTGTCAATAGTCCCGTTCCGCAAGAGAACGCCGCGGAGAAGGAACATCGCGAAAATCACGAGAATGGCGGCCACGGTGACCGCCTTCTTGTTCTTGATTTTATGATTGTATAAATTCATATTTCTAAAAAGCTTTTCGTTTTGGCATCAAGCAAAAGGCATCAAATAAAAAACAAGTAAGCAGAGCGATAAGCCGGGTTCTGTCGTTGGACGATCATCTTTCTAGAGCTGCCGTTGCCGACAGCTTCAAGCGACGCACCTGGAAACGGATCGGGCCAATCCATGGTTTCCGTTTCGGTCTTGCTTCGGATAGGGTTTGCATGGCTCCGCACATTACTGCACGGACGGTAGTCTCTTACACTGCCTTTTCACCCTTACCTTCCTCCGAAGAAGAAGGCGGTATATCTCTGTTGCACTGTCCCTGGAGTCGCCTCCGCCG
>CALEFO010000112.1 GCA_937877165.1 uncultured Lachnospiraceae bacterium
ATTGTTATTTTCCTTTCTGCCGCAGCCTGTCTGCGGCGCACGTGACATCAGTCACGTTCGAGTGTACTTAACGCATCGACAATTCCGTTCCGTCCAGGCAGCGCTCGCACGCTTCCTCAAACGCAGCAGCGGCTGCCCATAGGTTATAGGAATACCAGGAGCTGTAGGAATTGCCATCCGAATCCTTCTGAATCAGAAGACCATCCGACGGACACCACCTTTCGGAAAGAACTCCGTACTGTCCATATCCGGTTTTCTCCGGATACAGCTCCAGTGTCTGCATCATCCAGGCCGTTCCATCCAGCGCACGTTCTGTATAATAGGGATCCTTACTCACACGTCCGAGGTAGTACAAATCACTGTCCACCAGCATCCCCATCGGATGAATGTGCGGATTGGAAACCGAAGTGATGCTGCCGCCACAGGAATTCCATCCATCTGCAATCGGCTTGTACATAGGCCTTGTCCGGTACCCGTATCTCCAGAGGAATTCGTAATCTGCTCCCTGCTTCAGTGCCTCCAGATACCTTTCCTCTCCCGTATATTCGTGAAGCAGTCTTGCCCCACGGATATAGGCAAGATTTCCTTCTTCATCCGGTGATTTCCAGGTGTCCATCGGGGTTCCGTTGCAGGTAAGGCTGCGGACGGCATCCCCATAATAGGCAAGACCGCGGTCTGCTGCTTCCAGGTACTTGTTCTCCTTCGTCATATGGTAAAGGTAGGCGCAGCAGGGAACAAACCAGCAGCCTGCAAAGCCATTCCAATCAGCAACCTTTTTGCAATCCGTATGATAAGTGTAGCCGAATGCTCCGTCCTCTCTTTGCAGTGCAATAACCGTATCGACTGTCTTTCTGGCGCTCTCCAGCCAGGACTCCGGATAGGTTCTTCCTGCGCGCCTTCGGAAGTCAATGGCCTTCAAAAGCTCATGGACGGCAGTTCCCACGGTATAAGCGCAATGTACATCCTTAGCGAGGCCGAATTCTGCCCACCAGCCATTCACTCTTCTTCCCTTTTCGTTCGCTGCCGTCACCTCGGTATGGGCAAGCCCCGAGGCCTTGTTGTAGCGGTCCTTCACCGCATCCGTATCAATGGGAGAGGTCAGATCATACAGAAGTCCGGAATCCTCATTCCAGCTCTCCGCGATTTTTGAAAACAGCTGCCCGCCTGAAGCAGCCTTGGAAAGAAGGCCGCTTGCTTTTTCACCCAGTATATTCTCTGCAAGAATCAGCGGATAAGCCAGCACTCCGCCGCCCGTCCAGCCGATTTCCTTTACATTTCTCCATGGATGGAGCACCGGATTCTCGGGAGGAAGGCAATTGCAATTGGTATATTCTCCGGACTCCGGGTTCCAGCTGATCTGAACAAAGCTGGTAAGGCAGCCCTCTACGGCCTCGCGGAAGGTTTTCTGATAGACAGGTCTCTCGTGCCGAAGCGCATATTCCCGCCGGATAATTTCATGAAGAGAAAGGCGCGGATTGGCCTTGTCCTTTGCCGGAACAAAATAAATTCTTCCTTCCAGTTCTCCTTCCCGTACCCAGTCACCCTTCGTTTCTCCGGGTGTTCTTTTGTTAATAAACGTCATTGGATCGTTGGTATAGCCGAAGGTGACGCCACAGCGGTCTGGAAGCTCTGCAAAAAGGCCATTGCAAACCGTTCCGTGCTCCGTTTCGATATAAGGATCCACCGTCACTGCCAGGGTGCCATCCTCAAGGCAGAGCGCCGACAGTGGCATCGCCGCACGGTCCGCACGGAATTCCCAGCGGGGTGACCGGAAAATATCCTGCTTTTCTCCTTCTTTTTTCTCGAAAAGAAGAGGAAATTCCCCCGCCTGCACTGCGTCTGCGTTGTTATCGCCATAAATGCAGCAGGGAATGACATGAAACGCCCTCTTATCCCTCCCTGAGGCAGAATCTGCGAAAGCGGTTTTGCCGATCTTCTCTTCCTCCGGACGAACGATCAGTCTTACCTTCGTCGGTTCCTTCGAGGACAGCCGGATATGATAAGAGACAAAGCCCTCCTGCTGCCTGCAGGTAAGGGCAACCGGCCCATCCTTTCTGCATTCTTCCCATTGTCCGTTTTTCAAATACCAGGCAGCAACCCGGATTGTTTCATTTTCGATTGTAAGGATCATCTCTGACCTTCCTTCCGTGTTCGAAAAACATTGTTCCTCATTCTGTAACAGCAGCATACTGTTTCCACCCTCTGTGTCAGATGGAACAGCCTGCTGCTGTTTGATGTCAAAATGCCAATATTTCCTGTCAGTTCTTCATGCCGCTTGTTGCAATGCCTTCTACAAAATACTTCTGCGCTGCAAAAAACAGAATCATCAGAGGCACTACTGCAACAAAGGACATGGCCATCACCTTGCCCCACTGAACCACCGATTCCGAATCCAGCGACAGACGAACAGCCAGCGAAATCGGATATTTCTTCACCGAGTTGATGAAAATCAGGGAGTTGAAATAATCATTATACGTCCACAGGAACTGGAACAGTCCTGCCGAGAACAGTGCCGGCTTCATCAGAGGAAGGATAATTTTCCAAAGAGTTGTCCAGCTGCTGCAGCCGTCGATATACGCAGATTCATCCAGATCCCTCGGGATTCCTCGCAAGAACTGAATGATCATATACGGGAAGAAGGAGTTGCAGCACAGAATTGCCGGTGCATAGAACGGCATATAGCTGTCAACCCACTGGAACTTGTTGTACAGCAGATATCTCGGAATGATGACTACGGTGTTCGGCAGCATCATCATGGCAAGAAGCAGCGTGAACAGGAGCTTCTTGTGCGGCAGATTAAACCTTGCAAACCCATACGCCACCAGCGTAGAAGACACCAGTGTCAGAAGCGTTGTCGGGATGACCAGAATGAAGGTATTCAGGAAGAACTTCGTATAGGTAAAGCCGGCGCTTCCCTTCCAGCCATCGATGTAATTCTCCGGATGCCATACCTTCGGCCACAAGGAAACAGATCCGAAGATTTCGCTGTTGTCCTTGAAGGTTGCAAAGAACATCCACACCAGAGGATACAGCAGGATCACACCAATCACGACAATGATAATGTAATCCAGTACGGAGGCTTTCTGCTTGAGATCCTCATCGCTGATTTGTTTCTTTTTTTCTATTTTTCTCATCGCAATGCCTCCTATTACTCATCTGCATAATGAACCCAGAACTTGGACGAGCCGAACAGTACCAGGGTGAATACCAGAATAATGACGAATTCGATCCATGAGATGGCACTTGCATAGCCCATCTTGAAATAGCTAAAGCCCTGCTTATACAGCATAATTCCAAGGACATTGGTTGCCTTCAGAGGACCGCCGCCTGTAATCGTGTAGGGAGAAGTAAAGTTCTGAATTTCCTGAATAGTCTGATTCAGCAGAGTGAAGAACAGAATCGGCGAGATCTGTGGAATAGTGATGTGCCAGAACTTTGCAAATTTTCCGCCTCCGTCAATGTCAGCCGCCTCATACAATTCCTTCGGAACATTTTTCAGGGCTGCAAGGAGCATCACCATGGAAGAACCGAACTGCCAGATCTCCAGCATGCAAATCGTAGGAAGAGCCAGCTTCGTATCTCCGAGGAAGGAAACATTCGGAAGCCCGAGCTTCGTCATCATCGTGTTGAACACGCCGTTGTCCATGAACATCAGACGCCACAAAAGAGCAATGGCAACCGAGCCGCCGAACAGGGAGGGAATATAGTACAACGTACGAATCAGATTGATGCCGCGGATGTTCCGGTTCAGGAAAATGGCAACCAGAAGAGCCAGAATGACCTTTCCAGGCACCGTATATAATGCGAACAGGATGGTGACCTTCAGGGAATTCCAGAATTCCCGGTCATGTGTGAACAGCTCCTTGTAATTGGCGAGTCCTACAAAGTTCAATGTGCCGCCAACGGTATAATCATTAAAGGAATAAATAAACGAGGTAATGAAGGGATACAGCTGCAGTACTGCAAAGCCAACCAGCCAAGGCAGTAAATATAACAGTCCTTTATAATCCCTTTTCGAATAATGCTGCTTTTTCACCGCAGCCTTTGCACCTGCCATCGTGCGCCTCCTCTTTCTGTTAAAAATCCCCTGCAAAAGGAAGCAGGGGATTTTCGTTTCGATCATTCAGACTTTCCTGGAACAGGAGCCTGTCATTATTACTTCTGGAGAGCCGAGAACTCGTCAATCACGGTTGCTGCGGCTTCCTCCGGTGACATCTGGCCGTAGCCGATGGCCTCCACCGTATCAAACAGGATTGCCTTTGCCTCAGAGGAAGAAGAAATCTTGTCGTTCGGTGTTCCATTCAGTGCCATTGCATTTGTGGTTGCGTCCGTTACAACCTGTGAAATCTTTCCGTCCTCCTCGCAGATCTTTCTTGCCTGCTCGGTCGGAGGAACCGATCTGGTTGCTCCCAGGGTTTCCTGTGCCTTCTCATCATTGAAGAAGTAATTCAGGAAATCTGCTGCGACCTCCGGATTCTTGCAGGAATTCGTGATGGAGAGGAGCTGCGGGGTATTGGAAGCAAATCCATCGTCCTTGGCATCAGCCATAACCGGCAGTGCGCCTGCTGTATATTCATCATTCGGATTTGCTGCAACCATGACATCCATCGTGGAAATGTAGCAGGGAGCAACTACATACTTGCCTGCAATCCAGTTGGCATCTGCCTGAATATCATCTCCTACATAAGAAGCCTGGTAGGATGCGGGAGCAACCGCCTTGCTGTCATACAGCTCCTTTACATAGGTGAACACCTTCGTAAGTGTCTCCTCTGTTGTGACCAGCTTGCCATCCTCATCGAAGATCGGTCCCCCATACTGCTTCGCAAGGGGATAAACGAACAGGTTTGTAATATACTCCTTATTCGCGCAGAAGAGATAGGTCTCCGGATCCTGCTCCTGAACCTTCTTTGCGTAGTCGATCCAGTCCTCCCAGGTAATTCCTTCCTTCGTCAGGTCAATTCCAAACTGCTCCGCCTTTGTGGTATCTACAAGAAAGGCAGGACCAGCGATGCCCGTAGGAAGTCCCAGCTGCTTTCCATCAAAATTACCATTGACGCGCTGCGCAATATAATCCGCATCAAAGGTAGACATATCAATGCTCGTCGTGTTCAGATCCACAAAGTAATCTCCGGCATCTACAAAGGTCGGCATGGTCTCCGGATCAATCTGTACAATATCCGGTGCCGTTCCGGAAGCAAGCTGTGTGGCAAGCTTGTCGTGATAACCGTCATTGGATCCGGGCTCCGCCTCGATGGTAACGCCGGGGTGTGCCTCTTCGTACTGATCAATGACTGCCTGCGTTGCTTCGTTTCTCTCATCGCCGCCCCACCATGCAAAGCGAAGCGTGACATTGCCGGATGCATCCGTTGCAGCCGTTGTCTCTGCCTGTGTTGCAGATTCAGCTGCTTCTGTGCTCTGTGCAGCGGAAGAATCCGCAGAAGAGCTGCTTCCGCAGCCTGCCAGCATGCCGATCGACATCATGGCAGCCAGAACAAGCGAAATGGTTTTCTTTTTCATAAGTCCCTTTCCCTCCTGAAGTTTGATTCTCCGGTTTTCTGTCGCCCGGAAATTGCTTTCTTTGATGCTGTCATTATGACAGAAGCCTCCCTGTCCAGACAGGGAGGCCTCTTTTCATTTGGTCACTTTAATTTATGAGTTTAAGCCGCTCAGGTACTCTTCTTTTGATTTGGTTGCAACTTTTTCGATCTGATTCAATGAAAGCTCAAAGGTCACGATCGTTCCCTGTCCCTTGATGCTGTGGATTTTTAACCCTGCTGCATCACCGAAGTACAGCTTCAGGCGGTTGTTCACATTCGCAAGGCCAATGTTATGAACGTTGAAGGTATTGATCCTATCCCGAAGCTGACTCAGCCCCTTGGGATCCATTCCAACACCAGTATCGAAAACCCGGAAATGCACCGTATGATTTCGGGAAAAGACCGTCAGCTTTATGTATCCCTTTTCCCCCTTATCCCGGATTCCGTGAAGGATGCTGTTCTCAATGATCGGCTGCAGCATCAGGCGGAACACCGGCGTTGCAAGCAGTTCCTCTTCCACCTCATAATAAATGATGAACTGCTCTCCGAAGCGCATGTGCTGGATGGCGACATATTTCTTCAGATATCCGATTTCCTCCCGAAGCGTAATCGGCTCCAGTGGATCCGCCAGAGCATATTTCAGAATATCCGCCAGATAGGAGGTCATCCGGATCACATCCTCCTGATTCTTGCTCCCACCGGCTGCCTGAAACTGAATCATCTGCAGCGTATTAAACATGAAATGCGGGTTAATCTGTGCCTGCAGTGCTGTAAGCGATGTCACCTCCTGCAAATGCTTTTTCTGCTCCAGCTCCGCGTTCAACCGTTCCGTTTCCAGATGCAGCCGGATGATATTGTTCAGAATGGCCCCATATTCGTCATCGGCTTCCGGATCTTCTTCTTTACAGGAGTAATTGCCGCGCTCCGCTTCTCCCAAAACTTGAATAATGTGCTCAATGTAGCCAAAATTTCGCATGGTGGAAATATAGGACGTAAGAAGCGCAGCTGCTGCGCCTGCAGCAAGCATCAGCAATGCAGCGGGGACGTAATGCATCATCTGCCCTGCCACATAATGCCGCGGCAGAAGAGAAAGGATCTGAACCCGGAAGTCCTCATTGTTACTCTGGTGGATCAGGTACCAATGCCCCTCCACCTTCTCCCATTTTCCCCTTTCACCGGCCCCAGGGAATTCTTCTTTGTCCGGAGTTGCGGCGACGTCACCCTCTCCCCAATCAAAAAGCGGCTCATCCTGCATATTGAAGAACACGACCTTGCTGCCATTTTGCTGAATGGCCTGACTGAGCAGATTCTGAAACTTCCGCACGTCTACCTTCATCACCACAACGCCGCCAAAAAAAGGCATCCTTTGCAGCATGGTCAGGTACTTCGCCGTTCCATTCTCATTTCTGTCCGATGGAAGCACCACAAGCTGTGTCTCTTCCTCTCCCATGTTCTGATAATACTGATACCATTCCTCCCCACCGGTCAGAGCAGCAATCCCGCTCCCGGAAGAATAATAGTTATCATAATGGTCCAGATATAAATACACGCTCCTGACATAGGAGTAGGTCGTGAGGGTGCTTTTCAACGACGCATTGATGCTTCGAAGATTGATCGAATCCGCATAGGACAGATAATTTCTCTTCTCCAGAATTCGCTTCAGTGACAAAAGCATGTAGGGATTATTGGCGAATTGTACATTCTGCTGTGAAATGTTGTTCAGGGAAAGGTCCAGATCCGTATTGACCGAATTCACAAGCTCTCTTCCGCTGTTCTCCAAATCCTTATTCACGCGAATAAACGAAATCACCAGTGAAATCAAAAGGACGAGAGCAACCGGCAAAAGAAAGAGGAGCAGATATTGCCGAAATCGTCGAAAAAAATATTTGCGTTTCTGCATCAGCCTTGACTGCTCCCTTTCTGCCGATATTCCATCGGCGTACAGCCGTAATAATTCTTAAATGCTCTGGAAAAGCTCTTGGGATTGTCATATCCGATGTAGTACGCAATGTCATAGGTTTTATACCGGACATCCGTCAGCATCTCCGCCGCCTTTTTCATACGAATTGAGGTAAGAAGCTCAGAAAAACCTGTTCCCAGCTTGTCCTTCAGAAGACTGGACAAATAGGCGGGGCTCAGGTTGGTCAGGACTGCAGCCTCCTCAAGCCTTGCTTCCTTATAATGCTGCTCCAGGTACTGCGTAACAATTTTTCGAATGGATTCATAGTAGGAAGACGACGTACTGTCCTCTTCGGCCACATGATTCTTCTGATCCAGCTCGGTCTTGATCTTGCCAAAGCATTCCAGCAGATCCTCGCTGTTGACCGGCTTCAAAAGATAATCCTCTACATTGTAGCGGATCGCACTTCGGAAATAGTCGTAGTTCTGATGACTGGACAGGAACACGATCCGGATCTGCAGATCCTGCACTTCCCGGCAAAGCTCAATTCCGGAAATCCCAGGCATTTCAATATCAGACAAAAGAACATCGCCGCCCTCGCGCTTCAAATAAGCAAGCGCCAGCCGCGGGTCCGTAAAGGACACCGCTTCGAAGCCGATCTTATTCCAGGGAAACAACGAAGCAATGCCCTCTGCTATGGTTTTTTCATCATCTACAATGACAACTTTATACATGTTCTCTTTTTATTCCTTGCTGAAGCAAAATCCTCAAAGTCGGCTTTGCCGCATATCGCAGCATTTTATATGCATTTTCACGCAAATCATCCTTCAGGGCCGGAAATGTGCGATTTTATTTGGCTGCAGGCGCCCATCCTACAGACTCAGGATCCTTATTTGCGTTTCACCGCAGACTGTGCCTTACTCGCAAAGTCCGTCACATCAGCGGCCTTTGCTTCCGGATTCAGTGCCTTGTCCGGATTCACCATCTCATCATGAATCTCATCCAGAATCGGCATCAAATCCTTCGCATACTCAATTCCGATATACCCCGGAGAATTGCTCATCACGGTCACCACGTACGGATACTCTCCGTCCACAATAGCTCCATTGGTATAGCTGTTTTCCAAAGAGCTGCTGTCGGAGGCGATCCACCCAGCCTTACTGTAAACCTTCTTTGTATATTGGTATTCTCCATCTCCAACGGTCAAAGCGGCTGCTGAATTCAAGCTGTCCGTAAACGTATCTCTGGCCCAGTCCGAATACTCCTCATTTCCGAGAAGAAGCGCCGTCCCCTTATAAAACATCCGGCACAGGTCCAGAGGCGTCGTCATGATATAACGGGTTCTGCTCTGCTTCTTGGGAACTCCGGTTCCCGCAATCCAGTCCGCGAAAACCTGATTGCCGTAGGCTCTCCGGATTCGCTGATATGCATCATTGTCCGACTGGTTTCCGGCAAGATACATATCTCTTGTCGGAGCGATCCCATTTTCCAGAAGGCTGAAAATATAGGGAGCCTTGATGACGCTGGCACTGTAAATTTCTGCACCAGCATGATAGGAAATGGCATCTCCGGTCTGAATATCCACCAGCACGAAGCCAATCTCATAGCCGGCGTCCTCAAATTCATGAATGATGTCGGAAAGCTTCTTGTCATCCTGATCCGAGATCAGATACTCGGTATCCCAGATTTTCACTTCATCCGTGTCATAAATCCGGGAGGTGATGACGTCCCAGGAAACGCCGCACTGTGCCTCATGTCTTCGTTTCTGCATCGCTGCGGCTTTCTTGATTTCCTCGAGCATGGTTCCGTTCTGGGCCGCCTCATCATAGGCCTTCTGATTCTGTCCCTGCCCGTAGAGCTGATATTCCCGATAGATCTCCTCTGTGGTCATATCACCCGTAAGATAGCTTCCCGCTGCCCGCTCCTGCCCGGCTGTTCCTGCCGATGCATTCTGGTCTGCAGGAGACGAAACGGCATCTTCACCTTCAGAATCATCTGCCGTTTTCTCCGCAAGCCTCACGGCTCCTGCGCCCTGCGGATATTCACTCCGGTACCAGACGGGATCAAACAGCGTCCCGTCCTCCATAATTTCCACCTGCGCCTGCACCTGCAGGGCAGTGAGCCCGAACGGATCGTTCCACATCAAAAAGCCGGCTGCCAGAAAGGCACCGGCTCCAAAAGTCAGTTGGAAAATGTTCTCATGATGAAGTTGTCTTCTTGTTCGGGAAGGCGCCGCTTTCCGTTCGGCACGGTTTCCCGATTGGTATGATTGGAGGTTCATGGGTTCTTTCCCAAAACGGCGTTATGCCATTGGTTTCTCTGCTCCGGTCAGCTCATCCAGCGTCTGCCCATACGCGGGGAGAAAATCCCGCAGGAAATCGACGACCTCCGGCAGCTCCTCTGCCATCTTGTCAATCGCAGCTCTTGTTCCTGCCTCAGCACTCCGGAATTCCTGATTGCCGGAGCTCTTCTCTTCCATACATTTGATCAGGGCAGAAAGCTTGTCTGCCGCCTTCACCAGCTTCCGCATATAGCGTTCCGACTCCGGCAGCTTCTCCGGCGTGCAGAGAATCTTCTCATACTCCGCGCGAAGATCCTCCGGCAGCTTTTCCAGAAGATGCTGCTCCGCATCCTCCTCCACATCCCGGTAGGCATTCCGGATTCTCTCATTGGCATATTTGACCGGTGTCGGCATGTCTCCGGTGATGATCTCCGGAGCATCATGATAGAGGCCGATCAGTGCCGCGTGATCCGCATCCAGGTGCCTTCCATAGCGGACATTGCCGATGGTGCACAGCGCATGCGCGAGCATGGCAACCTCCAGCGAATGCTCGGAAAGGTTCTCCTCCCGGGCATTGCGCATCAGCGCCCAGCGGTTGATATATTTCATTCTTGCTACGGTTGCAAAAAAGCTGTATGACATAGCACAGTCCTGCTTTCCGGTTCCAAAGCTTCGGAATAATATGCACGAAATATTATTTGATCTTCATCGAAACGCTGATGCGGTTCTTGCCGAGCGAATAGGAATAAACCGGATTGCTGTTGAGATGAGCCAGGACATCCGGGCTGATGCCATCCTCCTGTGCCGTCTCGTCCTTCTCTGCGGAGTCGATCTGCTCGCCCTTCACCTTGAAGGTGTAGGTCAGCGTTCCGAACAGGCGGCTGCTCGTCACCTCACACTCCGCACCGCTTCCATGGTCCTCCATCAGCCGCAGCAGGACCTCTTCCAGCTCCAGCCGGAAACGAAGAATACTCTTCTCATCGCCCCAGTGGTTCTCCCGGCACTTCTCCTCGGTTTCCTGCACAAAATCCGCAATTCTCTTTCGATATAACAGCATCCTGTTCCTCCTTCGGCCGCATGGGCCGACGCTCCATCCGCACAGAATTATTTTTCAAAACACTAATAATTTATTATACCCGATTCCGAACAAATCCGCACCCTTCGTTCTTCCGGCGATAGAATCACCCTGCCAGCTCCGGGCGTTTCCCGGTATACAGCTGATAGTATCTTCCCTTTTTCTCAAGGAGCTCCTCGTGATTGCCCTGCTCGACAATCCTGCCCTGCTCCAGAACGATGATTTTATCCGCGTTCCGGATCGTGGACAGTCGGTGGGCGATGACGAAGGTGGTGCGGCCCTTCATGAGCTTGTCCATGCCGTCCTGCACGATCTTCTCCGTTCTCGTATCAATGGAGCTGGTCGCCTCATCCAGAATCAGAACCGGCGGATCTGCAATCGCCGCCCGGGCAATGGCGAGAAGCTGTCTCTGGCCCTGTGAAAGATTCGCGCCATCGCCGGTCAGCATCGTATCATAGCCATCCGGAAGATGACGGATAAATCCATCTGCGTTTGCCAGCCTTGCTGCAGCCTCAATTTCCTCGTCGGTTGCATCCAGCCGTCCGTAGCGGATGTTCTCCTTCACCGTGCCCGTGAACAGATGCGTATCCTGCAGCACCATGCCGAGGGACCGGCGCAGGTCTCTTTTTACAATCTTATTGATATTGATGTTGTCAAAACGGATCTTGCCGTCCTGAATGTCATAGAACCGGTTGATCAGATTCGTGATCGTGGTTTTCCCTGCACCAGTGGAGCCGACCAGAGCCACCTTCTGCCCCGGCTCTGCGTGAAGAACAATGTCATGCAGCACGATCTTATCATCCGTATAGCCGAAATCTACCCCGTTCATGGTGACATCACCACGAAGGGGAACATAGGTGACAGATCCGTCTGCCTGATGTGTGTGCTTCCATGCCCAAAGCCCGGTGCGCTCCGCCGTTTCCGTCAAGCCCTCCTGTGCTGCGTTCTCCCCGGCAGCTTCCGATGAGAGCCTTGCATTGACCAGGTTCACATAGCCTTGATCCTGCTCCGGCTCTTCATCCAGAAGATTGAAAATACGCTCCGCTCCGGCAAGCGCCGAAATGATGGCATTAAACTGCATCGTAATCTGGTTGATCGGCATGTTGAAGCTCTTGTTGAAGGTCAGAAACGATGCCAGTGCACCAACCGTAAAGCCTGCATACTGATTGATGGCAAGCGCGCAGCCGACCACGGCACAGATCACATAGGAAGCATTGCCCAGCTGCGTGCTGAAGGGACCGACAATTCCGGAATAGGCCTCTGCCTTGTACGATACCTCGAACAGGGCCTCATTCAGCTCGTCAAAGGCCTTGGTGCTCTCCTCCTCGTGGCAGAACACCTTCACCACCTTCTGTCCGGTGATGGTTTCTTCAATAAAGCCGTTCAGGGCTCCCAATCCCTTTTGTCTTGCCGCGAAATTCCTGGCCGAAATCTTCGTGGCAAAAGATGACAATACCAGCATAATCACAACCATCACACAGGTAAGAACCGTCAGCGGCACGCTCAGGCTCACCATCATGGCAAAAACGGAGACAATGGTGATCGCGCTGTTCATCAGCTGCGGGATGCTCTGGCTGATCATCTGGCGAAGGGTATCAATGTCGTTGGTATAAACGGACATGATGTCACCGTGCGCATGCGTGTCGAAGTACTTAACCGGCAGTGTCTCCATATGTTCAAACAGCTGATCCCGAAGATTTCGCAGTGTTCCCTGCGTCACATAGACCATCAGCCTTGCCTGAAGAAGTGCGGCCGCAACGCCAAGTCCATAGAAAAGAGCTACCCTGAGAATTGCCCCCGCAAGCGGCCCGAAATCCGGATCGGACTGTCCGATCATCGGGGTGATGTAGCTGTCAATCAGCGTCTTTGTGAACATGGTTCCCTGCACGCTGGCGAAAACCGTCGTTACAATGCAAATCATCACGAGAAGCATATGGATTCCGTAATTCCGGAACAAGATTCTCATCAGTCTTGCAATAATTTTTCCCGGGTTTTTGACCTTTTCCCGCGGCATTCCGCGTTTTGCGCCGCCGTGCGGTCCCTTTACCTGCTGTACTCTTTCCTGTGCCATAACTGTTCTATCTGCCCTTTCTGATCATACTTGTCAAATGATTTGCAGAAGACGATCTGCCTCATCAGCCCACGACCTACTGCTTCGGATCGAAATCGGCATCCTCCGCCATTCCGTTCTGCGACTCGAACACCTCACGGTAAATCGCATTGCTCCTCATGAGCTCCTCGTGGCTCCCAAAGCCGTTCACCGTTCCGTTCTCCATCACAATGATCCGGTCGCACTCCTTCACGGAGGAAATGCGCTGCGCGATCACGAGCTTGGTAGTATCCGGCATGAACTCCGAGAGACCCTTACGGATTCTGGCATCGGTTGCCGTATCAACTGCGCTTGTCGAATCATCAAAAATCAGGATCTTCGGATTCTTCAAAAGAGCTCTTGCAATGCACAGCCGCTGCTTCTGACCCCCGGAAACATTGGAGCCTCCCTGCTCAATGTAGGTATCATACCCGTCCGGAAGGCGGTCGATGAACTCATCGGCGCAGGCAATTTCACAGGCCCTCTTACATTCTTCCCTTGTCGCGTTTTTATTGCCCCAGCGGAGATTCTCGAGAATCGTTCCGGAGAACAGGACATTTTTCTGCAGGACCACAGCGACCCTGTTACGCAGAACCTCCATGTCATAACTGCGAACATCAACACCGCCGACCTGAACCGATCCTTCCGTCACGTCATACAGGCGGCTGACCAGGCTGACCAGGCTCGACTTCGCAGAGCCCGTCCCGCCAATGATGCCAATACTCTCCCCCGAGTGAATGGAAAGAGAAATATCACGAAGAACCGGCTCTTTGGACTTCTGGTTGTAGGCAAAGGATACATGATCGAACACAATGCTGCCATCCTTTACCTCCATCACCGGCTGCTCCGGATTTTTCAGAGAAGAATCTTCGTTGATGACCTCTGCGATACGGCGGCAGCTGGCCTCCGACATCGTCATCATGACAAAGATCATCGCCAGGAACATCAGGCTGTTCAGGATGTTCATGCAATAAGTCAGAAGACTCATCAGCTGGCCGGTTGTCAGACTCCCGGCAACGATCATATGACCGCCAATCCAGCTGATCAGAAGGATACAACTGTAGACCACCGCGCTCATCAACGGATTGTTCCAGGAAAGCTTCAGCTCTGCCTTCACGAACATCAGGTAAATATTGGCGGCCGCCTTCTGAAAACGGGTGATCTCATAATCCTCACGCACATAGGCCTTGACCACACGAATCGCCGATACATTTTCCTGAACGCTCTCATTCAGATCATCATAGCGCTCGAATACCTTCTGAAAATAAGCGGTTGCGCTCCGCATGATCAGAAACAGCAGAATGCCAAGCAGCACGACGGCAGCCAGATAAATACTCGCAAGCTTCGGACTGATGAGGAAGGACATCAGCATTGCCACCAGCATCATGGACGGCGCGCGCATCGCCATGCGGATCAGCATCTGGAAGGCATTCTGCACATTGGTGACATCTGTCGTCAGCCGCGTTACAAGGCTTGAGGTGCTGAACCGGTCAATGCTGGCAAAGGAAAACTTCTGAATGTTGTCAAACATCGCCTTCCGGAGATTCTTTGCAAAGCCGGATCCGGCGCGCGACCCGGTAAAGGCTCCCATCACACCGCAGGCAAGACCGAGAAGGGCCACCACCAGCATGACAAGTCCTGTTCTCTTGACATAGTCCGGATTTCCCATGGAAATTCCATCATCCACCAGCGTTCCCATCAGAACCGGGATCACCATTTCCGCCACAACCTCTCCCACCATGAAAAGCGGGGTGATCGCGGCAACAGCCTTATAGTCACCGATCTGCCTGGCCAGTGTGCCGATCACGTTCTTTTTCCGATGTAAATCTTTTCTGTTCATAAGCGGTAAAACTCCTCTTCTGTAATTTTTCTACCCCGCTGAGGCGAAAGCCGGTGTGCCAGCACCGATGCTGCCGTTGCCAATTTCTGGAAGGTAGTCTTTTTACTCCTTCCGCGGTTCCTCTTTCGGATTCTCTCTTTTCAGAAACTCTTCCGATTGCATGTTGCGGTAAACCATGGCAAGGAGCATGTTCAGCTCGCTTATCTGCTCCTTCGTAAAGCCCTGCACGAGCTTCTCGTCGCTCCTGGTCCGCTGCTGTTTCGTCCTGCGCATGATTTCCTGCGCCCGTGGCGTCATCTCAATGCAGCGGCTTCTTCGGTTGCCCGGATCGACCCTGCGCGTAACCAGATTCTTCTCTTCCATGCGGTTGAGCAGTCCGATCATGGTCGGATGCGACACCTGGATGGCATTGCACAGATCCTGCTGGTTCACCGGTGTCTCCTCCTTATGTCTGACCAGATAGAACAGAATTTCCATCTGGGAGCACGTAAGATCATCCTCTTTCATCTCTTCGTTGATTCTGGCCCGGAACATCTCATGAATCCTCTTAAACTTATAACCAAGAGGAGCATCCTCGAATCGCCGTTCCTGCTTCTCCTCCATTTTTTCTCCTTTCCCTCCATTCGCGAGTAATCCGCCAAAGCAAATTCTCCACACTGCAATGTTTTCTTGTCGTTCATTATGTAGCATACTACATATATTACGTAGTATGCTACATATAGTCAACTTCTTTTGCTGGTGAAATTCTTCGGACGCAAAAAGGATCAGGACGGTAATACTGTCCTGATCCTTTCGTCTTTCTCCTATAGAAGCGGTCTTATCATCAATCTGAAACGCTGTTCAGCTCAAGAGCTTCCTGTTCCTTTCTGGCCTTCTTGAACACATACATATTCTGGTCCGCGCGCTCCTTGGTTGTCAGAATATTCTCACCCTTCCGGATTGTAGCGGATCCGTAGGAAACAGTGGGAAGCTGCGGATTTTCTTTGCGCTTTTCCTCCAGAAGATGCAGGAACTCCTCTGCACAGGATGCCTCCTTGTCCTCATTGCGCAGAATCACGCAGAACTCATCTCCGCCCATGCGGTAGCATCCGCCGTACCTGGCATAGGCGGTTTTCATGCAGTCCGCAACCTCCTTCAGACACCGGTCGCCGTAAAGATGTCCGTAGGTGTCATTGATCTGCTTGAACTTGTCCACGTCAAACACAATGAGGACCTTGTCCCCGCTTCTTGCCGCCGAAGTCCGGTTCAGATAGCTCGCCTGATTAAGAAGCCCGGTCAGCCCGTCCAGCTGGTTCCACATCTCGTTGCAATAAATATAATACAGAACCGAAATCAGCGTCACACACAGCCAGGTCGTATGTATATTCGGAAACGCAAGCTGGACAATCGTCCCGAGAAGGAGGAAGCCCATCAGCGGGAAAATCAGGATTTTACTCTTGTTCTGATAGACAATAGCAGACGCGGACGTTGCCACGGCCAGATACAGGATGCTCATGAAATACATCACGACATATATGTGGAAGTACTCCCCGCGAAAATAGCTGTTATCCGCCTCCACGCCGAACACCGTTCCAAACGGCAGGGACGCTGCCAGAAAAACAATGTATCCAAACCAGATGACCGCTGCGCTTCTTCGGATGCTTCTCCCTTTTCCCTGCTTGTCCAGAATATGAACCAGGCAGAGCGGCACCGCGGGCGTCAGCGCAAATCCCAGATAATTTGTAAGAAGATTGAGCCACCGGTACTGCGCCGGAGCCTTATCCACCACAACCGTTACGACCTCCAGAATGGAGATCGCCGCAATCAGAACAAAGGTTTTGAGAAACCCCCTTTTCTGGCGGTCGCTTAAGTTCTCACTTGCATAGACCATCATGCACATGAACAGCAGAACACCGACATCGATCGCAGTCAGAATCAGAAAATACTCGTCCACAAAGCTTTCCCCCTGCAGCCGTTCTTTTCTTCTGATTTTACCATGAGGGCCACTTTCTGCCTATTATTTCTCGAACTCCTTCGCCACATCCGCCAAAAGCTTCCGGATCGGAAGATGCTGCGGGCAGGCCTTCTCACATTTTCCACACTTGATACAGTCAGAAGCCTTGCGTCCCTGGGTGGTGTGGACGGCATCGTAGTAGTAATCCGCATTCCAGTCGTGATGAATCTGCTTCGTGTTCATCACGGCGAACAGATCCGGAATCAGAATGTGCTTCGGACATCCGTCGGTGCAGTAGCGGCAGCCCGTGCAGGGAATCAGATTCTGCTTGTGGAAGATCTCCTGTACCTTATGAACTGCCTCCATCTCCTTCTCGTCCAAGGGCTTGAAGTCCTTCATGAAGCTGATGTTGTCCTCCATCTGTCCGAGCGTACTCATGCCGGAGAGAACCATCATCATGCCGGGGAACCCTGCCGCAAAACGAAGTGCATAGCTCGCCGCACTTCCGCCGTGCAGATCCTCCAGGACCTTTTCCGCCTCTTCCGGAAGATTGACAAGATTTCCTCCCTTGACCGGCTCCATGACGATCACCGGCTTGTTATGTTTGCGGCAGACCTCATAACAACGGCGGCTCTGAACCACAAGGTCCTCGTAGTCCACGTAGTTGAACTGGATCTGCACGACCTCAACCTCTGGATATTCCGTCAGAATCTGCTCCAGAACCTCTGCCTTGTCATGGAAGGAAATGCCGACATGGCGAATCTTCCCCTCCTTCTTCAGCTCAAACGCCGTCTCATACGCGCGGCACTCCTTGTAGTGGTCAAAATTTCCCGCTCCCTGCGCGTGCATAAGGTAAAAGTCAAAATAATCCACGCCGCAGGCTTCCAACTGGCTCTCGAAGAAGGGACGGATGTCCTCTTCCTTCTGGAAGAAATTGCCGGTCAGCTTGTCCGTCAGAATATAACGGTCTCTGGGATAGCGGCTCGTAAGACAGGCCTTCAGCGCCGTCTCGCTCTTGCCCTGGATGTAGCCGTGGGCCGTGTCAAAATAGTTAAAACCCGCATCCAGAAACGCATCCACCATTTTCTTCGTCTGCTCAAGGTCTACATCTTCTCCGATCATCGGAAGCCGCATGCATCCGAATCCGAAATTCTTCCTGATTCTGTCCATTCTCTTTCCCCTTTCCGCCACTGCATATCTGTGGCACCAACCATCACGTCCGATCCCGGGAACCGACTGTAATCAGAATATCATCTGGAATGCACTCCAGGTCAATACAAATTCTCACAATTTCTATTCCAAATTCCGTTTTCCCTCCCGTCTCCTTCCCGCCCATTATCCGGCAAAAGATTGCCGGCCAGCCGAAAGCGTTGAAATTGGTTGACAGAGAAAATGGTTTTCGGTATTCTCACACTCGGACCTGCCTGATGGCAGGCCCTCCTGCAAGGAGCGGGCACAGCGTGCCCCGCCCCCGCTTCGGAGAAACCACCTTCGTGGCTTTCTCCTCTCGATACCCGGAATCGTCCGTTGACGACTCCTCCTGTTTGCAGCAGACACCTTATGATGCCTTGCTGCCGCTTCATTATATATATGTGGATATAATTTTATGAACATTCTCGATCTTTTCACCGATTCCCTGCTGGATGCCGGGATCGACACATTGAAGCTGATTCCCTTCCTGTTCATCACCTACCTCGTGATGGAAGCCTTGGAGCGGCGCACTGAGGGGAAATCCCAGGATCTCATCCGGAAGGAAAACGTCGGACGCCTCGGTCCCATCTTCGGTGCCATTGTCGGCATCGTTCCGCAGTGCGGCTTCTCCGCCGCCGCAGCGAGTCTGTACTCCGGCGGCCTGATTTCGCTTGGAACCCTTCTTGCCGTTTTCCTTTCGACCTCCGATGAGATGCTTCCCTTATTCATCTCCTCGCAGGTTCCCATCCCGCAAATGGCGCGAATTCTCGCAGCGAAGGCGGTCATCGCATCATTGACCGGTCTGGTCATTGATTTTGTATTGCACCAGATCCGCCTGCATCGTCACAAAAAAGGCGAGCCGCAGAAGCACATTCACGATCTGTGTGAGCAGGAGCACTGCGGCTGTGAGGAAGAGGAGGGCAGCATCTTAAAATCTGCTCTGGTTCATACGCTGCACATCACGCTCTTCGTTTTCCTGATCACACTGGTCCTTACGCTTCTCGTCGAGGGCTTTGGCGAAGAGGCCATCCGGGATCTTCTCTCCTCCCACCCTGCCGCAGGAGTCTTCCTTTCCGGTGCGGTCGGCCTGATTCCGAACTGTGCCTCCTCCATCATGATCACACAGCTGTATCTGGACGGTCTGATTGCCGCCGGCCAGATGATGGCGGGGCTCCTCGTTGGCGCTGGCGTCGGCCTTCTCGTTCTCTTCCGCACCAATTCCCATCACCTGCGGGAGAACCTGAAAATCACAGTTCTCGTTTACGTTTTGGGTGTGCTCTGGGGGCTTCTTCTCACCGCTCTTCATGTGCAGTTCTGAGGCCCGCTTCACAGACGGCATCACCTTACAATAGAAAGAAGAATCTTCATGAACCAGAAAAACGACCCTGCAAATTTCAAATCCTCCTGGACCTTCCGGCGCATTGCCGCCTGGGCCGGAATCGTTCTGCTCCTTGGACTTTACGTGGCGACCTTCCTCGCTGCCATCTTCTCTCATCCGGGTGCAGGACGTCTCTTCCGCTTCTGTCTCGGCATGACCATTGCCGTCCCGGTTTTCATCTGGTTTCTTACCTGGGCGGCAGGCAAGCTTCCGGGAAGAGGGGATTTCGATAAAAGCTCCGATAAAAATTCGAAATCTGATTAAAAGGTGCGCCGCCGGGCGCACCTACGCCAAAGGGATGCAGCCGTAAGGCTGCATCCCTTTTATCTTCTGATGATCCAGTTATTAAAAAATCAATTCAAATCCAGCTGATCCCGGATCTCCGGAAAAGGCCGGATCTTCGCCACTGCCCCGGGCTCTTCCGGGTGATCCCCGATGAACTTCTCCATCCAGACCATGTCGTACCAGCGGTCAAACTTATAGGCGCATTTCTCAAAGCGCCCAACCAGGCGGTATCCCAGATGCTCATGAAAAGCGATGCTGTCCGGAGGAAGATATGGATCCTCTCCGCGCGGCGCTGCAATACAGGCCTCCGCGTTCCGGATTCCCTGAAGCTTCAGTGCCTGCTCCAGTGCCTCATACAAATCACGTCCTACGCCGTGCCGATGGCCTTCCTTCTCCACATAGATGGAGGTCTCCACTGCCCAGTCATATGCCGCCCGTTCCTTGAAGGCCCCGGCGTACACATAGCCGACGATCCGGCCGCCCTGCTCCTCCACCAGATAGGGATAGGTCTTCAGCGTGTAACGAATTCGCTTTCGGAATTCGTCTTCCGACGGGACCTCGTATTCAAAGGTAATGGCCGTATCCGTAATATAGGGCCGATATATTTCCAAAAGACGCGCTGCGTCCTTCTCTTGTGCAATGCGAATCATTTGATGCCTGCTGTCTCTTATTTTGCCAGCGGGCTCTTGCGGTAAATGATATCGCTGCGCGCAGGTCCGTTGGAAACCATGGTGATCGGATAGCCGATCTGCTCCTCGATGAAGTTCACGTAGTCCTGTGCCTTCTGCGGAAGATCTTCGAAGTTCCTGATGCCGCGGATATCGCACTTCCAGCCTGGCATCATCTTGTATACCGGCTTGCAGCGCTTCAGATCCTTCGTAACGGGGAACTCAGTGATCTCCTGTCCGTCGAGCTCATAGGCAACACAGACCGGAATCTCATCCAGATATCCGAGGTCGTCCAGAACCGTAAACGCAACATCCGTGCAGCCCTGCAGTCTGCAGCCATACTTGGAGGCAACACAGTCGTACCAGCCGACTCTTCTCGGGCGTCCCGTCGTTGCGCCGTACTCGCCGCCGTCTCCGCCGTGGTTGCGAAGCGTCTCTGCTTCCTCTCCGTGAACCTCAGAAACGAACTCTCCTGCACCGACTGCAGAAGAATAGGCCTTGGAAACCACCACAATCTGCTTGATCTCATAGGGCGGAATTCCTGCGCCGATTGCACCGTACCCGGCAAGCGGAGAGGACGAGGTGACCATCGGATAAATTCCGTGATCCGGATCCTTCATGGTTCCGAGCTGCCCCTCCAGAAGAACCGTTCTGCCTTCCTTCAATGCTCCATTCAGATACAAAGATACATTTCCAAGATAAGGCTTTACCTTGTCCCGGCGCTCCTTGATCCAGGCAAGAAGTCCCTCCTGATCAATCGGGTCCGCATGATAGAGATTGACAAGAAGCGCGTCCTTGATCTTAGCGATACGGGCAATCTTCTCCCTCAGGACATCGTCGTCCTGGAAGAATTCGTTGATCTGCCAGCCGATCTTCGCGAATTTATCCGAATAGAAAGGAGCGATGCCGGACTTCGTGGAGCCGAAGCTCTTGCCCGCCAGTCTTGCCTCCTCCAGCGTGTCAAATTCAACATGGTAAGGCATCATCACCTGCACGCGGTCCGAAACCATAAGGTGCGGTGCCGGTACTCCCTTCGACTCGATCTGCGCCAGCTCGTCCACAAACTTGTCAATGTCAAATGCCACGCCATTGCCGATGATATTCATAATGTTCTGGTGAAACACACCGGAGGGCATGAGATGAAGTGCGAATTTTCCGTACTCATTGACAATGGTATGTCCTGCGTTTGCACCGCCCTGAAAACGAATGACGACATCTGCGGTGTCCGCAAGTGTGTCTGTGATCTTTCCTTTTCCTTCATCGCCCCAGTTGGCTCCAACTACTGCCTTAACCATATTTTCCTTTCCTGCCTCAGCTTGTCTGTGGCAACACGGAGAGACCTCCGAAAAAAATCTCCCGATGCAATTGTAGTATGCACGCAGCCGTTTTCACACAGCCTGTCGTAGTATACCGCATTCCTCTGAAAAAAGCACCCGCTCAGCACGAAATCTCCGCCGTCATTCCCAGAGCATCGCGGTTTGCATCCAGAATCGGCCAAATGACCTCCGCAAGATACTTCTCCACCTGGTGAGGCGCGCAGCCGATGTACTTCTTCGGATCGATATACTTGTCCAGCTCCTTCCTGGTCATGTGGAACTTCGGATCCTCGGCAATGAGATCCAGAAGATTATTGTCCAGTCCCTCTTCCTTGACACGGCGTCCCGCCTTCATGGAAAGCTCGCGGATTTCCTCGTGGAACTCCTGGCGGTCTCCGCCCATTTTCACCTCATCCATCATGATGTTCTCCGTTGCCATGAAGGGAAGCTCTGCCGCCAGATGCTTCTCGATGACCTTCGGATAGACCTTCAGGCCGTCCGTGACATTGAGGCACAGGTCCAGAATGCCGTCGATTGCAAGGAAGCCCTCCGGAACCGACAGGCGCTTGTTTGCAGAATCATCCAGCGTCCTTTCAAACCACTGCGTTCCGGACGTGACCGCCGGATTCAGCACGTCGATCATAACGTAACGGGCCAGGGAGCAGATGCGCTCGGAGCGCATGGGATTGCGCTTGTAGGCCATAGCGGAGGATCCGATCTGCGTCTTCTCGAACGGCTCCTCAACCTCCTTCAGATGCTGAAGGAGCCGGATATCCGTTGCCATCTTCATGGCGGAAGCCGCGATTCCTCCCAGCGTATTCAGTACAAAGGTGTCCACCTTTCTGGAATAGGTCTGTCCGGAAACCGGGTAGCACGAAGAAAAGCCCATCTTCTGTGCAATCATCGGATCCAGCCGGTCGACCTTGTCCAGATCCCCGTCGAACAGCTCAAGGAATGAGGCCTGCGTTCCCGTTGTTCCCTTGCTGCCGAGGAGCTTCAGCTGGGAAATGGTGTGATCCACCTCCTCCAGATCCAGAACGAACTCATTCAGCCAGAGGCTCGCACGCTTACCCACAGTCGTCGGCTGCGCAGGCTGGAAATGCGTGAAGCCGAGCGTCGGCTGATCCTTGTATTCATCGGCAAAATGTGCCAGCGCCGCGATGACATTCACAAGCTTTTTGCGGACCAGGCGGAGTGCATCCCGCATAATGATGATATCAGTGTTGTCGCCCACGTAGCAGCTGGTCGCGCCCAGATGAATGATCCCCTTTGCCTTCGGGCACTGAAGTCCATACGCGTACACGTGACTCATGACATCATGACGTACAATCTTCTCGCGCGCCTGTGCCTCTTCATAGTTAATGTCCTCGGCATGCGCCTTCATCTCCTCGATCTGCTCATCGGTGATGTCAAGGCCCAGCTCCTTCTCGGTCTCTGCCAGCGCGATCCAGAGCTTTCTCCAGGTCCGGAATTTCTTGTCCGGAGAGAAAATATACTGCATCTCGCTGCTCGCATATCTGGTGGAAAGAGGACTTACATACTTGTCATGTGCCATACTGATCTCCCTTCGTGAATACCGACTCCGTATTTTCTGCGGAGCTTAACATGTGGGCTATTCCTTTTTGTATCTGTTCAGCACCTGCAGGAAAATCCCAAATGTCCTGGACAGCTACATGCTATAGAAGAAAACGTCCGAAGATGTCTCCTCAGGCTACCGGCGCCGCGCAGGATGCCCGATACTCTTCCTTCAGCTTCTGAAGCGTCTGATGAAGAGCCACCTCGTAGCTGGCATCCTGTCCGCCGCCCTGGTAGCGTTTTAACGAATCAATCGCAAGCTTCCTTTCGGAAGCATTGAACTGGGTCCCGAGCTCATCCATTCTCTTCTCCAGCTCCAGGGATGCGTTGACGCTCTCCGGGTGCTCGGAAATGAAGGAAAGGTACTCGGAATCCGACAGTCCCAGGCGGACTGCCGCCAGATAGTCCAGATAAATATCGCTGCTTCCCGTCACGCGGTACGCGCTCTCATAGCAGTCTGCCGCTGCACGGAACCGGAAGAGCTCCGCGTAAATTCTTCCCTCCGCGCACAGCGCCCTTGTCCGCATTCGCCTCTCCGGAGAGGGAAGCTCCTGAAGAATCGCCTCATACTCTTCCAGCGCCTCGTAGGGCTTCGCGCTTCCCGCAAGATAAGCCGCCTGTGACATCCGCTTCTCGAAGGGCTCCATTCCCTGGCCGGAGGAGACGATCTGTCTGGTCTTCTCCTCCTTCTCCTGCGGGACAAAGCCCACGTATTCCAGAATTTCGGAGACAAAATCCGACAGTGCCCGCTCCTTGCCGAGGTATGGCTGCAGGCGGTTTGCCAGCTCCGGCAGCCCGCACTCTTCCCTCAGCCACTCCGTAAGCGCAGGATCCAGAATACCGGCGTCCAGAATCTGCGCACTCTGAACCAGAGAATAGCACAGCTCCTCCGCAGAATAAACATTCCGCTCGATTTTCTCAATCCGGTACGGCTTCTTCGCAAGCCGTCCCACCGCATAGATTACTCTCGCCATTTCCTACTCCATTTAGGCAAAATTTGCAACAGGAGAAGCTGTCATCAGGCATCTTCGAGTGCAGCGATTTTGCCGAATGCGGCAGCCGGTGCATCAGCACCGATGCTGCCTTTCGCCACGTTCCTTTACAGGGACCTCAGCCGCGTTCAGTCATCCGCAAGTGTCAGATCCTGCTCCCACTTCAATCCGCTGGAAGGGAAAATTTCTCCGAAGCCCAGATCCTCGATCTGAATATGGAGCTTTATCGCCGACAGCATGGAAAACTCCAGCCGCACCCTTGTCATCCTTCCCTCACGGACCGGCAGGCGGTCCAGGCGGATATGAAACGGCTCTTCCTTTCCGCCCGTGAGAGGATGCAGGATCAGATTGATCTCCGCCGTGCTGTCCAGAATCACGTCCGCACTGCTTCTTACCTCATACCAGTTGACACCGGCATCCACCAGTGAAATCCGCGCCAATTCTCCGCGATCCAGCGCCTTCATCAGAATATTGCTGCGAAGCTTGTTCTGATCGAGAAACAGATACCTCGACAGGATTTCCGGCTTCTCCTCCTTGAACACCGCGCCGTAGGCAGCGCCCTTGCTGAACAGATTCCCGCCGAGGAATGCTCTTCTTCCCTGGCAGAGAAAGACCGTGGACTTCTTCATCCATCCGCCCTTGAAGCCGCTGCCAACCAGATACACCGAAGAAAAGTTGTGTCCTGCAAGCTCCTCACGGAGGATTCCCGCAAACTCACGGTCCCTTCCCGCGTCGTCCTTCGCGAACAGCCCGGGATATTCGTTTTCTTCCAGATACGACACCACCGGCGTCGTGTGCGGATTGAAAATCAGCTTCGTGACATGAAGACGGCCTCCCGTCTCATAATCGAACAGCGCCGCCGCGGGCTCCCGCAGGGACTCATCCTGATTCAGCATGAAGTCGTAGAAGGATCCCGCAAAGCTCTGGTAGTACACCGAAGCCTTCAGGTCCAGGCGCTTTCGCACATTCTCCAGAAGCTCAATCGTCCTGCTGTCCATCGTCCTTGCCGTGAACATCACCGCCGCGATGCCGCCCGGAATTCCCTGTTCCAGCTCCTGAAGGCACCGGTTCACATAGAGGGCGAGGAGCGCCGCGGGGTCATATTCCGTCTCATCGATTGCCACCGGCGATCCGTCCAGGGCAAGAGACAGAAGCCTTGGGATGAAAATCCGGTTCTCCTCCGCGGAGTGCTCCACGGCCTCCTCTCCATAAAACCACTGGTTCTCTCCGGCGGTCTTGCACAGAGCCATCGGAATGTCGAACTTTCCGCTTCCAGGCACCCTCGCATAGGTGACCGGCTCCTGCAGGAGCCTCCCCTTCTGCGAGCGGCACCAGGAGATCTGGCAGGCCTCGTCCCGCAGATCCATTCCGACCATGTACTTTTTCTCACCCTGTCTGTCAAAGAGCATGGGTCCTTGTTTCTCCTTTTTTCCGCCTGTTTCAGGACAATTTCTGTCAGAAATATGCCCGCAGGCGGTCAATGTATGTCAGGAATTGTCATGTGCTGAACCATTCTCAAAAATCCGGCTGACCATCCAGGATTTCCGGCTGTATTTCTCCAGGCGGCTAAGCGCCTCCGCATCCCTTCCGAGCGCGGTCAGCATGGCAATCTCATTGATCGCACTGAAGCGGTCCTGCCCGGACACGGGCGTCCTTGCATCCTGACCGATGGTTCCGCTCTCCACAATATTCTTCTCCGCATCATCATCCGTGATGTAATAGTGCATCTGCTCGCCGAAGAACAGAAGGAAACCCGTGACGTATACACCCTCGTACATTTCCTTCATCTCTTTCGCGGCATACTTGTCACGAACGCCGTTGCGCTCCATCGCATAATGATACAGCACCCGTTTTCCGGCATTCTCCGGTCCAGAGCGGTACTCCACCAGCGTCTCATCCGCATAAGCCTGAAGCCCCGGCAGAATGCCGACAAACTGGCGGAAGAACGGGAACACAATTTTCCTCGCCAGAAGATCCGTAAGAAACAGACTTGTGACCTCCAGATCCCGGTCCGCAATCTCTCCGGACTGCTCCGAGCGGTGCTTCAGCCAGGCAATTCTGCAGATGTCAAGAAGCGGCACCCCGGCGCGCCCGAACTCTGCAATCAGCGAGAACTCCTCTTCGGCCATCTCCTTCCTGCTGACGAAATAGAAATGCCCCGCCTGTGCCAGCGCGTCTGCAAGAAGCTCCGCGTCCGTCCCGTCCCTTCGGCACTCCAGGATCAGGTCCTTCCGATTCTCCGGAATCTCCCCGGTAAAGAGCACCTGCCAGAGAATTCTCCGGCACAGCGTCCCCTCCTCCAGCTCGAATCCCTCCAGCGCGAGACGGATCCTCTCCAGATCCTTTGTTCTTCCGTCCCAGAAGGCAGCCAGATAGGTCAGAATCTCCGTGTTGTAGCTGCCCTTTTCAAACGCCGCAAACGAAAGGGCCGTCAGGTTCTCATCGTCCACCGGTGTCCTGTCCTGCAGAAGCTCCGTGCACATGCGAAGAAGAACGTCACCATCCACTCCCGCAGTTCCAAAGCGGCAGATCCACTGGTATGCCTTATCCGCTAATCCGCGCACTGTCAGTGCACGAAGCAGCTGTGCCCGCGACTGCATATCCAGTCCGTCCGGCTCCAGCTTCTCCAGGAAATCATCCAGACTCTCTGTGTCCCCCCGCTTCTCATAGAAGCGAAGCAGCTCCCTTCGCAGGCACTTCCGGTAGCTCTCCGGAATCTCCGGGTTCTCCGCCAGCTTCCGGTAGCACGCCGCATTTTCCTCCGACACGCAGTAATAGGAGCTGTTCATTCCGGATAAATACAGCTCGAATCCGATATTGCTCACCGGATAAATGGAAAGAAGCCTTGCCAGCTTCTCATAATCCATCAGATGCCTCACCTCGCAGGAATCCCCTACATGGCGGTCTCCATTGTCCTCTTCCGATAAAAGAACCGCATCACCGCCGTACACCGGCACAATCGCGGCTCCCTGCATCAGCGGGAAATACTGCTCCGACTGGAAATGTGCATAGACAAGAACCAGGCGTCCGGCTCCCTTCTGCTGTGTCTGAACGAGGCAGGAAAACACCGCCGGTACCGCCGCTGCCGCCGTCTCTTCATTCAGAGCGCGTCCTGCTGTCAGATAATGCTCATACAGATACGCCAGATCCGGATTCATCCGGTGCTGCATCAGCTGATCCAGCGTAAAGCGGTCAATCTGCGGCAGATACTGATCCATCAGGTCCGCAAAGGTTTCCTTGTTCTCCAGAACATAGCGGAAAAGATACGCGCTCGCCGCCCACGGCAGCGAATTCTGAAAGGCAAAATACCGGACGATCATCTGCGGCAGCGTTCCCTGATAGCCTGCGGGCAGAGCCAGCATATAATAATCGAGAAGCCTTGTGATCGAAAGTCCCGCTTCTACACCTCTCTGGTACCAGACGAAGGAGGACTTTCCCGTTTCATTCCCGCGAATGAGGAGTGTGCAGATGCTCTCCAGAACATCGCGCTTTCGAAGCTCCGGAAGCTGCGTGTCATAGGCCATCTCCAGAATCCGGAACAGGCGTCTGGAAAAGGTCTTGCGGCGAACCGCCAGATAGTTCAGCTGTGTGATGACTGATTCAGTCAAAATTTCATGCTTTGCCGCAAAATAAAGGGTTTGCAGCTCCAGCTCCCCCAATTCATAAAGGATCCCTGAGGAGTCCTGCAGCAGCTGATAATACTCCAGATACAGAAGCGGTGAACGGCATCCCGCCGCGTAATTCCTGCGCAGCATCCGCGCCGTTTCCATGGGTCTTCGCATCAATTCCGAGTCAGCATACAAAAGGAGCCAGGTGATCCAGAAATTCTCCGGATTCTGCCGTTGCCTTCTTGCCAATCCCCGCACCGCATCTCCCGCCGTCTCAAAGGACGCACGGTCTCCGGAAGCCTTGCTCTCGGCACACAGAACCGTCAGGTACATCCGGTAGGAATACGTCAGATCGTCCTCCAGATCAAACTGCGCCACAGAAAACGGCGGAAGCTCCTTGTCCAGCCCGGAAAGTCTCCGGTTCAGGGCCTGCAGCTCCCAGATGGCCTCCTGTTCCTCGTGCACTGTCAGGAGATAGTGAATCCGGTACAGGGCCGTCATCGGATTGTTCCGGTCTGCCTCCTGGAGGCGCCGCACAAGACTCCCCATGTGCTCTGCGAAGGTTTTGCCGCTGCATTTATGACAGCGCATCTGCACATATTCCTGCATCATCTGCAGAATGACCTGCTTCTGCTCCCTGCGGTGAAGGGTCCGGAGCGCCGTTCCCATTCCGCAGGAAACCGTCACCGGTATCCGGATCTTCTCCCCGTATGCGGGGACCAGCGTCAGGCACCCGAAGTTTCGCCCCGCATGAAGCAGGGCAGGATCTATCGTGACCACAACCGGCGCCGTTCCCTCCTCAAAAGAGGTGTCTGTCAGCTCGTTGACATCCGTAGAGAGAAAATCACCCTCCGTGAAAATCTTCACATCAGTATAGCCCCAGCCGTTTCTGCGCACGCGGACCGGTCTGTGGATGAGCTCTGTCTGCGACACCGCAAGCTCCGCCTCGATCTCCTTCTGATCCGCCGTAAATTCCACCGGCTGCTTCTTCCCCGCCGCGATCAGGAATTCCTCAACGTTGTGTTCATTTCCCTTTCTCGCAGAAAGTCCGCGGTACAGGGCTCGGAGCTTTTCGTCCTCCCTCGCCGCGATGGCCTCGAATTCCTTCCGGTAGAACAGCTGCACTGCTTCCTGCCAGTTGGCTCTTGCAAGATTCGTGTAATGCACCAGATTCCGCATCGGGCCAAGGCTCGACTCCAGGGATTCCTCCCACACCTTTGCATGAAACGGGATTTCGTACTCGCCCATGTCCGAGAGAATCCGAAAGCTCCCCTCCAGCACATCGCCGCAGGTCAAGCCCTCTGCGTTCAGCCGGTAGGAAATTACCTCCCTTGCTCCCGAGAAGACATTGGACAGAAGCTCCACCGCCGGCTCTGAAGACAAAACAAACCCATTGGCGACCCTCCCGTCCGGGCCGTAAATCGTAAAGGAGCCCTCATATGCCGCACCGGGAACCAGATTCATGGTGATCGAATCGGTCGAAAACGACAGGGATCCCTTTCTGATATGAAATTTCTCTCCGCCCATTTTCGCGCGTTCCTGATACTGCAGCATGGTGATACTCCTTGATCTTTCTATATAAATATGTATCTCGTATTTGCTTCGCAAATCCTCGCTTTGGCCGCCTCTGGAAAATCCAAACCCGCATCACCAAGCAAGCTTGGTTCTGCGGGATTTGAATTTTCCCGAGGTGCTGACAAATATACATTATACACAAAAAGAGCCATGCGGGCACGGGTTACCACCATGCCGCGCATAGCTCTTTCCTTTATTTGCTGATTTCAGATCAGTCCTTTTTCTCTTCGGAAGCTTCGTGCTTTTCTTCCGGCTTTGCTTCAGATACAGCCTCTTTGGCCGGTTCTGTTTCTTCGGCCTTTTCGGTTGTCTCTTCGGCCCCTGTGAGAATCATCATGATTTCATTGGTTCTGGCAACGAACTTCGACATTTCATCGGGAGTCAGCGGCGCGTTCTGGATCTTCGCCAGATCATACAGCTGAGCGCACACCGTCTGGGCTTTCTTGTCATCCTGATGAGCCTGTACATACTGAACCAGCGGGTGCTTCGCATTCAGGATCAGGGTCTGGCCTTCGTCTGCAAACATTCCCATATCGGAGCCGCCCATGGAGTACATCTTCATCATATCCTGCATGCGGCGGTTCTGCTCATCGACCTTCAGAATCGAAGAAACATTTTTCTCCTTCAGGTTCTCCAGAACAACCTTCAGCTTGTCGTTTCCGAGAGCCTTCCGGAAGGTCTTCTCCAGCTCCTTCCCCTGCTCTTCCAGAGCCTTCGCATCCTTCTTGCTGGTGCGGCCCTTTAAGACCTCATCCACGCCGGCATCAATGCGGGCAAAATGAATGCCCTCGTTCTTCATCTCCAGCTGCTGAATAAACGGAGAATCAATGTTGGAATTCAAAATGAAGGCCTGCAGCTTGTGATCACGGAACATGCGGATGTACTGTCCCTGCTGCTGCTCGTTCGTCACGTAATAAATCGTGCGTTCCTTTTTCTCTTCCTTGGCGTCCTTGCCGTCCGCCTTTTCATCCTTCTTGTCGTCAACGACCTCCGCTTCTACCTTGTTGCCGTTCTCGTCCACGGCAGCGTCCTTCTCATCCGGATCCGTCTTGTTGACTTCCAGGGCCTCCGGCAGAGTCAGATACTTGCCGTCCAGATCCTTGAACAGGATATAGTCGGTCATCTTCTCACAGAACTTGTCATCCTTGAGGCAACCGTACTTGATGAACGGACTGATGTCATCCCAGTACTTGTCGTAATTGTCCTTGTCCGTCTTGCACATTCCGGCAAGCTTGTCGGCAACCTTCTTCGTGATGTAATCCGAAATTTTCTTTGCAAAGCCGTCGTTCTGCAGTGCGCTTCTGGAAACGTTCAGTGGCAGATCCGGGCAGTCGATGACGCCCTTTAAGAGCATCAGGAACTCCGGAATGACCTCCTTGATGTTGTCGGCGATAAAGACCTGATTGTTGTACAGCTTGATCACGCCCTCTGCCGATTCGTATTCCAGATTGATCTTCGGGAAATACAGAATACCCTTCAGGTTGAACGGATAATCCATGTTCAGGTGGATCCAGAACAAAGGCTCCTTGTAGTCGTTGAAGAGCTTGCGGTAGAACTCCTTATACTCCTCATCCGTGCAGTCCTTCGGATTCTTCATCCAGAGCGGCGAAGGATCATTGACCAGCTCCGGCCGCTTGCGAATCTTAAGCTGCTTCTCTTCGGGCTTTTCTTCCTTCTTGTCCTCTTCTGCCTTCCCGTTTTCCTTGTCTTCGTCCTTCTTCTCTTCCTTCTTCGGCTCGATGACCTCGATGACAACATCATCCGGACGGCGCTCGGATTCCTTGATGGTCTCAGTTTCCTTGGTATCCTTTACAGACAGATAAATCTCTGTCGGCATATAGCCGCAGTACTTGTCAATGACCTCACGGGCGCGGTAATAGTTCGCGAACTCCACGCAGTCCTCAGACAGATGCAGTGTAATGGTCGTGCCGACCGTCGTCTTCTGGCTGTCCTCCATCGTGAACTCGCTTCCGCCGTCGCACTCCCAGTGGACGGCCTTTGCGTCCTTCTGATAAGACAGCGTATCAATGGTCACCAGCTCAGAGACCATGAATGCCGAATAAAAGCCCAGTCCGAAGTGACCGATGATCTGGTCATTGTTTGCCTTATCCTTGTACTTGTTCATGAAGGCTTCCGCACCGGAGAAGGCGATGTTGTTGATGTATTCCTTCACCTCGTCGGCGGTCATGCCGAGTCCGTTATCGGTGATCTGGATGGTCTTCGTCTCCGGATCCAGAACAACATCGATTCTGGCCTTCCAGCCCTCCGGGAGCTCCGTTTCTCCCATCATTTCGAGCTTCTTCAGCTTCGTGATCGCATCGCAGCCATTGGAAATCAGCTCACGATAGAAAATATCATGATCGCTGTACAGCCACTTCTTGATAATCGGGAACATGTTCTCGCTGTTGATGGATAACTGTCCTTTTTCTGCCATAATTCTCATTCCTTTCTGACAGACCGCCTGGCCTGGATTTCATCTCCCATAGGCCCTGTGAAAATACCCAGCTTCTTCCCGCATCCTGGTTTTCGGCATCCAAAGCCCCGCCCTTTGCAGGAAAAGAGCTGTTCTCGCGGCCATTTTGATACTCCGCTGAGGCAAAATACGTAAAGACGTTTTTGCCAAATCTCATGAATCCAAGTCTAGTCGCTGCCCTCTTTAAAGTCAACAAAAAATTAGCACTCAATAAGGATGAGTGCTAACAATTTCCGAAAAAACCTTTATTTTCAACGTTTTTTAAATTCTTAAAAGTTTGTTAACTGTTTATTTTTCTCCCGCACAGACCTGGAAGAAGCTGTCCGTCGTCACCTTGGGATCCTCGCAGAGCACAATCTGATTCCAGCGCTCCTCGTTCAGCTGACAGTCCAGCTCCGAGGCATAGGAATCATACGCCTTTTCATATGCCTCCTGGATCCTCTTCTGCAGAATGGTCTCCTTGTTGGCCTGAAGCTGCGACTCATCCGAGGTCGCAATCGGCTTGATAATCCGGTAGCCGTCCTGCGTCTCAATCACATCAGAGATGGTCCCGACCGGCTGATTGAACGCCGCCTGCTCGAAGGCGCTGTCCACCTCTCCCTTTCCGATCGTGTAGGTGCTCGTCGAATCCTCGTTGTACTTTGCAATGTAGGTATCAAATGTAATGCCGAGAAGATTGTCCATGCCGTTTTGGATCTCGTCCCGGATGGCCTTTGCCTTTGCCTTCGCCTCCGCCCTCTGGCCGTCGTCAAATTCCGTCCTGCTGCCGTCCGCATTTTCCGCATAGGTCTTGATCAGAATGCTCTGCACCGTCACGGTTCTTGCTTCATCGTCACTGACCTCGTCCGGAACATCCGAAACCATCTGCCTGGCCATTTTCGCCGCAAGCCGGTACTCCTCCAGCATTTCCGCAGCGTCATTGTCCGAAATTCCAAGATACTTCTTCTCTGCATCCGAAAGGGAATCCATGTACTGGCCTGCGGACTGCCGCGCATCGGAGAGCTCCGTTTCCTCCAGTGTCACCCCTTCTCCGGAGGCGATCTGATTCAGTGCTTTAACCTTCACAAGGCGCTCCAGCGCATTTTCCTTCAGGGAATCTCCCACCGTTTCATTTCCGGAACGGGTAAAAACATCCTCCCCGTAGTCCTCCTTGTACTGGTTCTCCATCGTCGTCAGATACACACGCATCTCCCTGCAGGAGCCGCTCTGATCCCCGACGGTAAAAAGCTCGTCCCGGTCCAATCCCGTCACAAAGACAACCTTCCCGCAGCCGCTCGTCACCGCCATAACCACCGTGGCAAGAAGGGCGGAAAGAATGATTCTTTTTTCTTTTTTCTTTTCTCTCATACTGAATTCTGCGGACACAGGCCTTATCTGACCGGCATGGCCTTCGAGCTCCCATGCGGTCCTTTTGAAGCTTTTACGCGCTCGTACTTCACAAAGGTATAGGGAATGTCAAAATATGTCTGCTCTTCTCCTTCCATCGTCATCTTCCACTCCGGGTCCTTATCAAGATTCGGGAAGAAGGCATCCGCCTCATACG
This sequence comes from uncultured Lachnospiraceae bacterium, assembly GCA_937877165.1. Classification (GTDB taxonomy): domain Bacteria; phylum Bacillota; class Clostridia; order Lachnospirales; family Lachnospiraceae; genus CAG-791. Next base: position 33,260 of record CALEFO010000112.1, read on the forward strand.
CGTAATCAATCATGGTCACATGCACCGTATCGCAATACGGAAGAAGCTCCTTATAAACCGAAGCTCCTCCGATCACCATAAGATCCTCCGGATTCTCATCCTTTAAAAGCTCCATCAGCTCCTCCACGCTGTGCACCACCTCCGCATTCCGGACCGAATAACCCGGATTCCGCGACAGGATCACATTCCGTCTCTGATCAAGCGGCTGCGCCATCGGAAAGGTCTCCAGTGTCTTTCTTCCGTAAATGATGGTTTTGCCCTTTGTTGCCTGCCGGAACATCTTGTGGTCATTCGGAATGCTGACCAGAAGACTTCCCTTATATCCGATTCCCCAGTTGCGGTCTACCGCTACAATTGCCTGCATATTGTTTGCTCCTTCTTTCACGCCTTACACTGCAATCGGAATATTCTTAATCTGATCGCCTGCGACCTGATAGTTTTCCAGCTTTACATCATTCCGTGTGAACTGATAGAAGTCGTGAATGTCCGGATTGATCCAGACCTTCGGCGCAGGCTGCGGTGTGCGCGATATCAGCTCCTTCACAACGTCCACATGACGGTCGTAAATATGTGCATCCGCAACCACATGTACGAACTCGCCCGCCTCCATATCACAGGCCTGCGCGAGCAGCGCAAGAAGGCACGCATACTGCCACTCGTTCCACGCAAAGGCCGCCAGAATGTCCTGGGAGCGCTGGTTCAGAATGCCGTTCAGGGTCAGCTTCTCATGGCCTGGCTTCTGGATGACATTAAAGGTCATGCTGTAGGCACAGGGATACAGATTCATGGCGTGAAGATCACTGAACGTGTAGATGCTCGTTAGGATTCTGCGGGAGAACGGATTGTTCTTCAGATCGTAAATCACGCGGTCCACCTGATCCATGTACCAGGCGCCGTCCGGTCCCTTCAGCGCATGAGCCCTCTTGATCTCCTCCGTCTCCGGCACCAGAAGATCCGTCACCACATCCGTTTCAGGGATGGCATCCGCAAACGCATCACCGAACGCGTGCCGGATACCTTCCTCACTGATGTCATAATAGCGGTTCTTCACCGCCATCTGATATCCATAGGCCTTGCCGATGGTCCCACTCTCATCCGCCCACTCGTCCCAGACACCGGAATGCAGCTCTGAAATCCGGTTGGACTTCTGCTGCCAAATCCAAAGAAGCTCATCCAGCGCACTCTTGATGGGGGTTTTCCGCAGGGTCAGAACCGGAAACTCCTTCTGCAGATCGTATCTTGTCACCACACCGAAGGTCTTGATCGTGTACGCCGGAGTTCCATCCGGCCAGTGCGGACGAATCTTCTGTCCCTCCGTTGTCGTTCCGTTCTCCAGAATGTCGCTGCACATCCGGATAAAATTCTCGTCAATCAATGCCATGAATACAAACCTCCTATTCCATCTGATACTTCCTGCACAGGTCATTCAGTTCCTTCGTAAAGGCGTCCAGCTCCCGGTTCGGGAGCCCCTGCGCCTGTGCGATGACGCCGTCCAAACGCTTTGACGCGATCTTCAGCTTCGTGAAGGAATCGGACGCGGTGCGCACCGCACCCTTCCTGGCTCCTGCCACCGGTACAGGCTTCGCAATCCGGATGAATTCTCCGGAAATCAGATCGTATTTCGTTCCGGAATACGGCGCCATGGCCTTCAGCCCATGCTCCGTCTCCAGACACTCCGCGAAGGAAGTCGCGGTCTCATCGTCTCCGTGGACGACGAAAACCTGCTGTGGCTTCCTCTCAAAGGCCGAAATCCAGTCAAGAAGGCCCTCCTTGTCAGCATGGCCGGACAGACCGTCCATCCGCACCACCTGGGCCTTCACCTCATACTCTTCCCCGAAGAGCCTGATCTTCTCCGCGCCGTCCAGAAGCCTTCTTCCAAGCGTTCCCTCCGCCTGATAGCCGACGAACAGAATCGTAGACTTCGGATTTCCGATATTATGCTTGATGTGGTGCTTGATCCGCCCCGCGTCGCACATGCCGGACGCACTCAGAATCACCTTCGGCACATGGTCGTCGTTGATCGCCATGGATTCTTCTGTTGTAATGGACAGATGAAGATTCGGAAAGGACAGCGGGTTGATTCCCTGTTCCAGAAGGGCTCTCGCCTCCTCGTCGTAGCACGTCCTCTCATTGTCCTCGAAAATTCCGGTGGCCTCCACCGCCATCGGCGAGTCCACATAGACCGGGAAATTCCCGCACCCCGGCGCCAGACCAAGCTCCTTGATCTGCCGGATGAAATACAGCATCACCTGCGTTCTCCCAACGGCAAAGGCGGGGATCACAACATTTCCGCCCCGTCCGATCGTATCCCGGATAACCTCGGAAAGCTGTTCCACATGGTCGCGCTTTACCTTCTCATGAAGCCTTGTGCCGTAGGTGGATTCCATCACGACATAGTCCGCCTCCTTTGTCGGAATCGGGTCCCGAAGAAGCGGCTGATTCCTATTTCCGAAAAGACAATCTTACGCTTTTCTCCGCGTTCTGTCAGCCACAGCTCAATGCTGGCCGATCCGAGCAGGTGCCCCACATCCGTGAAACGGAAGGCCACCTCATCGCATAAAGAAATTCTCTCGTTGTAGGCATAAGCCTCGAACAGACGAAGGACATTCATCGTGTCCTGCATGGTATACACCGGCTCTACGCGGTCGGAAGAGCCTTTTTTGCCTGCCTTGCGGTTGCGGTATTCCGCCTCCTGCGACTGAATGTGTGCACTGTCGCGCAGCATCACATCAGAGAGCTCCTTCGTCGCCGCCGTACAGAGGATCCGACCGCGGAACCCGTCCGCGTAGAGCTTCGGCAGCATCCCCGTGTGATCAATGTGCGCATGAGTCAGAAAAACAAAGTCGATGTTCTCCGGCTTCACCGGAAGCGGCACATTCTCGAACACGTTTTTCCCCTGCTCCATGCCGTAATCCACCAGGATATTCTTGTCTCCGACGCGCAGATAATGACAGCTCCCCGTCACTTCATGATCCGCTCCAACAAATACCAGTTCCATGACGTCCCTCCATCAATGTCAAATCCGTCTTTTCTCAGTAACCCCAAATGGCTCTGCGGATTCCCCAGAGAATCAGAAGATGCATCGGATAGAAAAAATAAAAGAAATACTTCTCCCGCCGCTTCTTCTCAGGGCTCATGCCCTCCGTTCCCCTTGTCCCGTCATACAGATACAGGAGAAGGCACCCGGGAAGCGCAAACCACTCGTGCGCATCCCCGCAGCCCAGCCACAGCCACACCGCCACGGGCGCAAGCCGCGGCATCCCGTGCAGAAGATAGAAAAGGAGCACCGCGGTAACTCCCATTCCGCCGTAGTCTATCCGCAGCATCTGTGCGAGCCGGTACGCTCCCGCCACTGCGGCAACGGCCAATGCCGCGCGGAAAAAGCCCTCCGTTCCCGCAAGGCCTCCCTCCTCCGGCTTCAGAAGAAGCTCCACCAGCCAGACCAGAAGAAGTCCCAGGGAAAGCGTTGCCATCGTGTTCAGACTGACGGGGAGTCCGCTTCCTACGGGTCCCGCATTGTTCATCAGCACAAAGGGAAGCTGCGACAGCACCGAGACTCCGGCGAGCCTTGCAAGATACCTTCCACGGCTCCTTGTATGGAAAAAGCCCTCCGCGATGCAGAACGCGAAGATCGGAAAGGCCTGCCGCCCGACCGCCCGCAGGACCCGGTCTGTATAATACAGGGCATCCTGGGAGCCTGCCAGCATCACGCCGGTCCCGGCATCCAGAGTCCGCTCCAGAAAAATCACCGCTGCGTGATCCACGAGCATCGTAAGAACCGCGATTCTCTTAAGAAACGTCTCACTCAGCGTCCACCGCGGAGTTCTCCGGAGTCCTTTGCTTTTTCCCTCTTTCCTCTGATTCATCCAGCTGCCTCTGTCTGCCCCGCAGTTTCCTTTCCGTGTTCTCCGCTCTTTCAAGTACTTCTATTATAAGCGAAGCGGCTCCCGAAACCAATCCGGCCTTTCCTCCCCGGCTATCCTTTCTCTTGCCCGCCTTTCTATGTTACACTCTGTACACAGCGAGAATTCACCTTTGCGAAATTCTCTCTGATATCACGGATTTTGCCTCAGCGAGGTATAACATGGCAAATTTACAGGACTATGTGACATGGCGCGGCGATCTTACCTTCGCCGAACGGCCATTGACTGAATTGGACAATCTGGTTTTATGCCAGCTTTCCTATATTGATATGAGCAGTGTTTTCCCACAGGGAGAGATCATCGCGCTCCGGGATGTCATCCAGGCACTCCTCGACCGCGGAGACATCCGGACACTTGTTGCAGACGGCGAAGAGAAGCATGACGAATACATGGAGTTCGCCCGCACTGCGGCGTCCTCAAAGCGCTTCGGAAGCCTTCTGATGACGGACTACGAGGACATTTTGGATACGCAGCAGCAGATTCAGTTCTCTGCAGTGACCTTTCGCATCTGTCGTGAAACCGCCTTCATTGCCTTCCGCGGAACAGACGATTCTCTGGTCGGCTGGAAGGAGGATTTCATGCTCTCCTTCGAGAAAATTCCTGCGCAGGAGCAGGCTCTCTCCTATCTGAAAAAGGTCATGAAGCCGGACATGAAGTATTACATCGGCGGACACTCGAAGGGAGCAAACCTTGCGCTCTACGCATCCTGCCTCTTGCCCAAGAAGCTCTTTGCAAACGTCCTGCACGTCTATGTCAACGACGGCCCGGGGCTTTGCTCCGATGTTCTCGACACCTCCGTCATCGCAAGGATTGACCCGATCACAACGAAAATCGTCCCGGAATACGATGTCATCGGCAAAATTTTCGAAATGCCCATCTCCGACAACCGCATTGTCCGAAGCAGTGGCAAGGGCATTCTCCAGCACGGCATTCTCACCTGGCAGCTGAAGGGCGCAGCGCTCGACCTCGTCCCTTCCAATGCGCCGGGAAGCCTTTGGATCGGTCAGGTTCTCGACCAATGGATCGGCGGCGTCTCCAATGTGGAGGACCGTCGGACCTTCATTGACGATCTGTTCGGCACCATCGGGGCGGGCGGCATCACCAACTTCAACGAGCTCTCCGGAATCGGCCCCGAGGGCTTTGAGAAGATGCTGGGAACCGTCTCCCACATCAGCCCGGTCACGCTGGACGTTGCAAGGGCTCTTCCCATCGCCGCTGTAACCGGGCAGAAGACCGAAGACACCTGGTCCTTCCGCATCCAGAATCTTCTGAAGACCTCGGTCCTTATGAGAGCGCTTCTTCTCATCGGCTCAGGGCTCTTTGCGATTCTGATTCCGAATGAGCTGCTGCCGCTCACCGTTGCCATCGGCATGACCGCCTTTGTCGGCTTCGAGCTGTACTACACGTTCCGCCGCTTTCACGAGCTGCACTGGGATCTCAAGGCAATGCAGACCCAGACCTTCATCTGTCTGGCAAGTGTTGCGGTCTATCTGATGATCCTCATCAAGGACGGAGCTCTGATGCTGATCTCCAACGTCGTTTTCGGCATTCTGTTCCTTCTGATGGCATACCACATTGCAGACCGCATCAAGAGCCAGAAGCGGCACACCTTTCACTGGTACTGGAGCATTGCGGAGGCGGTTTTCCTCGCACTGATGGGCATCCTCATTCTGACCGTACCGAGCGATGTCATCGGCACCTTTACGTTTTGTACCGGCATTGTCTGTCTGGCAGATGGAATTCTCCATCTTGCAGATGCCGTGCAGCAGTTCCGCCGCAGGAAGAAGAGCTGATCTTTTCTTCGTTTTCTGCTTTCCTGTTCTGATTGCATTTTGCCCGCACCGCTTATCTGGAACGATCGAAAAGGTTCATTTCCCGTGATACAGGCTGTAGCGCAGCCGTCTCCTTACGCGCGGGCCGCTCCGGTTCCCCTCCTGCAGCACTTTTTCCAGAAACGAGGTCACTGTCCGCTCCTCATAAATCTCCAGTGGGACTGCGCCGTAAACGGACTTCTCCAGAAGCCTGCAGGTCCGCAGGTACTCGCCGCGGCGGATCCTTGGAAAGCGCTCCGAAAGCTCCCGGTCCGTCTCCTCCGTGTTCCAGCCAAGCGCCGTCTCGAATCCGAGCTCTCCCA
>CALEFO010000113.1 GCA_937877165.1 uncultured Lachnospiraceae bacterium
AAGGGCAGATGGGTGAAGTTCTATCTGCGGATCAAATACCTCCGGGATTTCCTGAAGGAGGTGCAGCCGGATATTCTGTGCGCGTTCATGCACCGGCCGAATTTCCGGGCACTGACGGCAGCGCTGGGACTTCGGACACCGGTGATTATCTCCATCCGGAACAACCCTGCTCCGTTCTACAGCAGTGCGACAGACCGCTTTCAGATCCGGTGGCTGTTCCCGCATGCGGCAGGGTGCGTTTATCAGACCGCGGAGCAGCGGGAATTTTTCAAGCCCTACCTTCAGGAGAATTCCCGGGTGATTCTGAACCCGGTCAATCAGAAGTACATAGATCTTCCGAATCCGGACTATGAGTGCCAGGAGAAGGTTGTGGTGCAGAGCTCGCGCCTTGTGGATTTCAAGAACCAGGCGATGCTCCTTCGGGCGTTTGTGCGGGTGCATGCCGTGCATCCGGACTGGTCTCTGAAAATTTACGGACCCGATTCCGAAGATGGGACGAAGGAGAAGCTGGAAAAGATCATTCAGGAAAATCATGCGGAGAACTGGATGCAGCTGATGGGAGGCACGGATCGGCTGGAGGAGCTGATTCCGAAGGCATCGATCTACACGCTTCCCTCGAACTATGAAGGAATGCCCAATGCTCTCATGGAAGCGATGGCAATGGGAATGCCGTGCATTTCAACGGACTGTCCGTCGGGCGCACCGCGCATCCTGATCCAGGACGGCAGGAACGGAATTCTGATTCCCGTGGGAGATGAGGATGCGATGGCAGAGGCCATTCAGAAGCTGATTGAGAATCCGGCGCTTCGGAAGAGCCTTGGGCAGGAGGCGCGGAAGATCCGGGAGATTGCGGGAACGGATGAGATTTTCGGGCAGTGGAAGAACTACATGGAAGAGGTCATCCGGGAGCGGAAAGGCAGGAAGACCTGAGCGGAACAGGAAATCTATGGAGCAGACAGCTAAGCGGAAACCACATATTTGCCTTTACATTGGGTCTCTTCAGAAGGGCGGAGCCGAACGCGTGATGACGCATCTTGCCGAGTACCTGTACGGCGAGGGATGGAGGGTGACCTTTGTGACGACGTATTTCCGCCCGCCGGAGTATATCCTTCCACATGCTCTTTGGGATGCGGAGTCGGGAAAGCCGTATGGTGCGGAAGAGGAGACGGTCTCCTGGGGAAAGGAACGCACGGCGACGACAGGACCCGACGGAATTTATCGGATCTACTCGGACCCTGCACCGGAAGAGCTTGCAAAGGGACGTGTGCACGGCTTTCTTGCAAGGTACCGGACGCTCCGGGCCATCTGGAAGCGGGAGAAGCCGGACGTCATTCTTTCTTTTATTGGCTACAACAATTCCTTTGCGGTTCTGACAAGCCGGGGACTTGGGATTCCGGTGGTGGTCAGCGTCCGCTCGAATCCCGCCTATGAGTATGACACGGCAAAGCTGCGGATTCCGGCATTCTTCTTTTTCCGGCAGGCAGCAGGCGTTGTCCTGCAGACAAGGGAAGCGGCGGAGTTCTTTCCGAAAGGAATCCGCAGGAAATCCGTGATCCTCCCGAACGCTATCAATCCGGATTTTATCCATCCGCGGTATGAGGGAGAACGGCAGGACCGGGTGGTCTGTGTGGGACGCCTTGATCACAACAAGAACCAGGGACTGCTGATCCGTGCGTTCGCACGGACGCAAGATCGGCATCCGGAATACTCTCTTCACCTGTACGGCGACGGACCGGCAAGAGAGGAATTCGCAAAGCTGGCAGAAGAGCTGGGCATTGCGGACGCGGTTGTGTTCGAGGGCCTGGTGGACGGCGTACGTGAGAAAATCGAGACAAGCAGGATCTTTGTCCTGCCGTCCCGCTCGGAGGGCATGCCGAATGCGCTTCTGGAGGCGATGGGAGCAGGACTTGCCTGCATCTCCACGGACTGCCCGTGCGGGGGCCCCCGCGATCTCATCCGCGATGGGGAGAACGGGTTCCTTGTGCCGGTGGAAGAGAACGGACATGAGATGGCGGACCGGATGATCCGCCTGATGGAGGATCCGCTTCTTGCGGACCGGATGGGACGGGAGGCATCCCGGGTACAGGAGAGCTACAGCCCGGATCGGATCAACGGACAGTGGAAGGACTATCTATGCAGTTTCATTCACTCTATTTCATAATCTTTTTCCTGCCGATAACACTCCTTGGATATTTCCTTTTGTCAAAAGGTCAGAAAGAGCAGCAAAAAGCGGTAGCGGACTGGTTCCTGATCGCAGTGTCCTTCCTGTTCTACGGCATCACGAATCCCTGGTATCCGGTGATGCTGGGAGCACTGATTCTCCTCAACTGGGGGATTTCCCGGAAAGCGGGAGAAAGGGCAGAGGCAGAGCAGGGGAAAAAGCAAAGGCGATGGATGATTCTCGGCGTCGTGCTCAACGTCTTTTTTCTCGGCTTTTTCAAATACACGAATTTCTTTCTGGAGAATCTGAACGCGGCTTTTCACAAAGACTGGCCGATGGTTCACCTGATCCTGCCGCTCGGCATCAGCTTTATCATTTTCTCGCAGATCTCCTGGATCGTGGATGCCTGGAAGGGCGAGGTCAGGAGAGTCTCTTTTCGGGAATACGTGCTGTTTTCTGTGTTTTTCCCGAAAATCACACAGGGACCGATCACGACCATGCGGGAATTCCTCCCGCAGCTTCGGAAGAAGAAAAGGTTTGTCTTCGACAGTGAAGGGATGGTCACCGGCATTCAGATGTTCACCTGCGGTCTGTTCAAAAAGGTGATTCTGGCCGATCCTCTGGGTACGGCGGTGACGCAGTATTACAGCCTGTTTTCGTACCGGTCGAATGTGGACAGCCTGATTGTCATGCTGGCCTACACGTTTCAGATTTATTTTGACTTCTCCGGATATTCGGACATGGCCATCGGCCTTGCGAAGATGCTGGGCTTTGACCTTCCCGCGAACTTTGATTCGCCGTATCGGGCAGGAACTGTCACAGATTTCTGGCGGCGCTGGCACATCAGCCTGACATCGTTCCTTCGCGAGTATATTTATTTCCCGCTCGGCGGAAGCCGGAAGGGGAAAATCCGGACATATGGGAATATCATGATCGTCTATCTTGTGAGCGGCATCTGGCATGGGGCGAATTGGACCTTCGTTTTATGGGGCATTTTTCATGGGCTTGCGCAGGTCGCAGAGCGTCTTCTCGGGAAGCTGTATCGGAAGGTGTGGCTGCCCATCCGCTGGTGCATCACGTTTTACTTTGTCAGCATGATGTGGATGCTCTTCCGGAGCAGCTCCTGGGAAGAGTTTCAGCGCTTCCGCTGGCACCTGAAGGTGGATCACTCCGGGTATTTCTCCCAGGATCTGGCAAAGTGCTTCCGGATTCCGGGGGTGAACCTGGTGATGCAGCATCTTCCCATACAGGTGAGTGATGCGGCAGTGCAGGCTGTCTGCGCGGCGCTGTTCCTCGGCGCATGTTTCGTGATCTGCCTGTGCCTTCCGAACAATCAGAAACGGAAATACCGGGTGAATGCCGGAACACTTCTTGCAACCGCAGCGATGTTCCTTGTCAGCCTCCTGTCGATGAGCGGAGTGTCGAATTTTATTTATAATGATTTTTAATATGAAAGCAAAAACCTGGCTTCGTGCCTTTTTCATACTGATCCTCGCCTTCCTTGTTCTGGTCGGCGGCCTGGTGGTGTATTTGGATCCTTTTTTTCACTATCATGCGCCAAGAGAAGGCTGGTATTACGAGCTGGGCGACCAGCGGAGTCAGAATGACGGCATCACGCGTCATTTCTCCTACAATGCCATCATCACGGGAACCAGTATGTCGGAGAATTTCAAGACGTCGGAGTTCGCTGCCTTGTTCGGAACGAGCGCTGTGAAGCTTCCGTATCCCGGAGCGACGTTTAAGGAAATCAATGATAATCTGAAGACTGCATTTGAAACACATGATGAGATCCGATATGTCCTGCGGCCGCTGGATTATTCGCATATCGTGGAGGATAAGGATGCCATGCGGGAGGATATGGGGGAATACCCGACCTACCTGTATGACCGGAATCTTCTGAACGATGTGAAGTATTTGTACAACCGGGATGTGCTTTTCTATTATCTCCTTCCGATGCTGGAAAAAAGACTGAAGGGAGAGCCGGGGGGAATCACTTCCTTTGATGATTACGCTTCTTCCTATCAGGATGTCTGCTCGAAGGAGAATGCCCTTGCGGGGGTGGAGTCCTTCGGAACAGCGGCAGAGCAGGCTTCTCTTAGTGAAGAGGAGATCGAAGAGCTGAAAGCCAATATGGAGCAGAATGTCATCGGACTTGCCAAGGAGCATCCGGAGACCACGTTCCTATACTTTTTCCCGCCGTATTCCGCGGTCTGGTGGGGATCCTTGAAGGAAGATGGAACACTTCTGAAACAGATTCAGGCGGAGAAGCTGGCGACGCAGATGATGCTGGAGGAGACAGACAATATTCAGGTGTATTCCTTCAATGAACACACGGAGGTGGTGTTCGATCTGGACAACTACAAGGACAGCGGTCATTACGGCCCGGCGGTGAACTCCATGATTCTGCAGTGGATCGCAAAGGGAGACGGGAGACTCACCGAAGAGAACCTCGAAGACTACATCCAGACGGAGACGGAAATTTATTTGAATTACGATTATAATCAGCTGCTGGAGTGAATGTCTTTGGCAGGAAGAGATTACATGACAGCGAAGGCCTCTGGAATGATTTCAGAGGTCTTTGTTGTGTATGACGGGCATGCCGTCAGTCTGTGGTGAAAG
>CALEFO010000114.1 GCA_937877165.1 uncultured Lachnospiraceae bacterium
GCCGGAGATCAATCTGGATGACCGCAGGAAGAGGCAGAAAGCCATGTAAACAAACTGTCAGATTTGCGGATTTAATTACGAATATACAGATAATTTGCAAACAAGACATAAGATGATTGACAGATATACACGCACGCGCTAAGATATAGTTAACAAAAGACAAAGGGACACCCGAAAGGAGGAAGGAGAAGCAAATACCAATCCACCGGGCACCTGAAGAAATTTTTACAGAAAGGAAGGTACAGACCGACTAAGACCTGAAGATCCACAGAACCATAATCCTGATTTACAAAACTCAATTCTGAATCGAAGAGCAGAAGATGTGATGAGATCCGGCAGAAGCCTTAAGACCTGAGGAGTGACGAGAAAGCTCCAAGAAAGAGTCAGACATCACAATGCAGCAGGGACAAGAGTAGTGCCAGCCGAGAAGAAGCGAGCGTCATACAGCATACGAAGATGGAGGTAATGTCCGTTGGAGAATAGTCCGACACAGCAGAAATAGCCCCGGAAACCAATCAGAAGCGATTGATTTCCGGGGTTTTTCGTTGTCTGTGGTTTATGGGCATTGCTGCCTGCTGCTACGCCGTTGCTGCCTGCGAGGAGGCGGTGGTTTCTGAGGCAGCTTTTGTCTCTTCTTCCCTCTGCAGCGCCTTCTGGGCACCGGCAAGAAGGAGCTTGATGCGGTTCAGCTGGTTGACCTCCGAAGCGCCGGGATCGTAGTCGATGGCGGCGAGGTTCGCCTGCGGATAGAGCTTGCGCACCATCTTCGCAACGCCCTTTCCGACAACATGGTTCGGAAGGCAGCCGAACGGCTGAATGCAGATGATGTTGGGAACGCCGCTCTTGATGAGCTCGACCATCTCGCCGGTCAAAAACCATCCCTCGCCGGTCTGGTTGCCGATGTCCACGATGGGCCTTGCGTATTCCACGATCTGGTAGATGCTGGCCGGTGCCTCGAAGTGGCGGCTCTTGTCATAGGCGCGGTAAATCGGACGAAGAGCGATGTCCTCGATCGCGTGAATGGCAAGGTTCATGCCGAAGGCCGCCGATTTGGAGGTGCCGAGATACTCCGCCTTGTAAATCTGATTGTAGAAGCAGTAGAGCATAAAGCCCATCAGATCCGGCACAATGGCCTCCGCCCCTTCGGCCTCCAGTGTTTCCACCAGGTGGTTGTTGGCGGCGTAGGAATACTTCACGAGAATTTCTCCGACGATGCCGACCCGGGGCTTTTTCAGGTTTTCGTCAATCGGAATCTGGTCAAAGTCGCGGATGATTTCACAGCCCATTTTCTGGACCTTGTGCAGCGGAAAGCCCTTCGTGCTGACAAGGAAATCGGAGCATTTCTTTGTCCATTTTTCGTACATAGCCTGCACCGAGCCCTTTTCCAGCTCATAGGGGCGCATGCGGTACACACACTTCATCAGGACATCGCCGAGAATGGCCGCGAAGGCAAGTCTTGTGATGAGCGGGAAGGTGATCTTGAAGCCGGGGTTTCCTTCGAGACCGGAGAGGTTCGCCGAGATGACGGGAACCTGCTCCATGCCGGCCTTCTTCAGTGCACGGCGGATGAAGCCGATGTAGTTGGAGGCGCGGCACCCCCCTCCTGTCTGCGACATGATGACTGCCGTGCGGTTCAGGTCGTATTTTCCGGAGGACAGCGCTTCCATAACCTGTCCGACCACGAACAGAGACGGATAGCAGGCGTCGTTGTTGACGTACTTCAGGCCGTAGTCGATGGCAGCCTGATTGTCGTTGCGCATCAGGACCAGGTTGTAGCCGCAGGATCTGGCCGCCGGCTCGATCAGATCAAAGTGAATCGGCGACATCTGCGGGCAGAGAATCGTGTAGTGCTCGTCGAACATCTCCTTCGTGAACGGCACCTTGCGGATGCCGGTGGGATGGACGGTGCGGCGGGTCTTGTTCTTCTCCCGGATGTGGATGGCTGCAATGAGGGAGCGTACACGGATTCTTGCGGCACCCAGATTGTTGACCTCGTCAATCTTGAGACAGGTGTAAATCTTGTCGGAGCCGGAGAGAATATCGTTCACCTGGTCCGTGGTCACTGCGTCCACGCCGCAGCCGAAGGAGTTGAGCTGGATGAGGTCCAGATCATCCCTCGTGCGCACGTAGGCAGCCGCGGAATAGAGGCGGGAATGGTACATCCACTGATCCAGAACGATAAGAGGGCGCTCTGGGTGTCCCAGGTGCGCGATGGAATCCTCCGAGAGGACGGCAAAGCCGTAGGAATTAATCATTTCCGGAATGCCGTGGTTGATCTCGGGATCTAGGTGGTAGGGGCGTCCCGCGAGAACGATGCCGGGAGTGCCGGTATCCTCCATGAATTTCAGGACGCGCTCGCCCTCTGCCATCAGGTCCTTCCGGTACTGGAGCAGCTCCTGCCAGGAAGCCTGCGCAGCCGCAATGACCTCGTCCTCCGGGATTTCGCGGAATTCGCGTACGAGCGCCTGGGTGACGGTCTGAAGGTTCGTGAAGGCCATGTAGGGATGACGGAATTTCACCTTTCCGTTCATGATGTCCTCAACGTTGTTTTTGATGTTCTCCGGATAGGCGGAGACGATGGGACAGTTGTAGTGATTGTCCGCATCCTTGTTCTCCTCGCGCTCGTAGAACAGCGACGGATAGAAGATGAAATCGGGATGCGCCTTTTCGATCAGCCACTGCACATGTCCGTGCGTGATCTTGGCAGGATAACATTCCGACTCCGAAGGAATGGACTCGATGCCCATTTCATAGATGGCATGGGTCGAGAGCGGAGAGAGAATGACCTGGAACTTCAGCCGGGCAAAAAAGGTCGCCCAGAACGGATAGTCCTCGTACATGTTCAGAACGCGGGGAATACCGACTGTTCCGCGGACCGCCTCTTTTTTGGTCAGGGACTTGTAGCCGAAAAGGCGGCCCAGCTTGTACTGGTACATGTTCGGAATGCCGTTGTCGGCCTTTTCGAGACCGAGTCCCCTCTCGCAGCGGTTGCCGGAGATGAACTGGCGGCCGTCGCTGAAGTGGTTGACGGTGAGACGGCAGTTGTTGCTGCACTTGCCGCAGTTTCGCATTGTCGAATTGAAGGTCAGGGCCTCCATCTCTTCAAAGGAGAGCATGGTGGTCGGCCGGGAGGCATCGCAGCGCTCCCTTGCGATGAGGGCGGCGCCGAAGGCACCCATGATGCCCGCGATGTCCGGACGGATGACACTGCCGCCCGAGATTTTCTCCAGGGCGCGGAGAACGGCGTCATTGTAGAACGTTCCGCCCTGCACGACGATATTCCTTCCGAGCTCTGCGGCGGAGGACACCTTCATGACCTTGAAGAGGGCGTTCTTGATGACGGAGTAGGCAAGGCCTGCGGAGATGTCGGAAACCTCTGCTCCCTCCTTCTGCGCCTGCTTGACGCGCGAGTTCATGAAAACCGTGCAGCGCGTGCCGAGGTCAATCGGATTTTTGGCAAAAAGAGCCGCCTTTGCAAAATCCTCCACGGAGTAGTCGAGAGATTTTGCAAAGGTTTCGATAAAGGAGCCGCAGCCGGAGGAGCAGGCCTCGTTGAGCGTCACGGAATCCACCGCGCCGTTCCGGATGCGGATGCACTTCATATCCTGTCCGCCGATGTCCAGAATGCAGTCTACCTTCGGATCAAAATAGGAAGCGCCGTAGTAATGAGCGATGGTTTCCACCTCGCCGTAGTCCAGCTTGAACGCAGCCTTCATGAGGGCCTCGCCGTAGCCGGTGGAGCATCCTCCCGCGATTTCCACGCCCTCCGGCATCTTCCGGTCAAGATCCGTGATGCCGCGGATGGCGGTGTGAATGGGCGAGCCATTGTTGGAGGAGTAGAAGGACCAGAGAAGCTCGCCGTTCTCTCCGATGAGGGCAAGCTTCGTCGTCGTGGAGCCCGCGTCAATGCCGAGGAAGGCCTTTCCACGATACGAGGAGAGATCCCCTGTCTTGACCCGGTAGGCGTCGTGACGGCCCAGGAACTGCTGATAATCCTCCTTCGATACGAAAAGAGGAGCCATCCGCTGCACCTCGAATTCCATCTGCATGGGATGAGAGGTTTTCTCCAGAAGATCCGCTACGAGGATGGAGTGGTCCTCACTGGCATGGAAAGCAGATCCCATCGCCGGGAAGAGATGGGAATCGGAAACCTCAATAATATGCTCCTTGTCCAGATGGAGCTCCCGGATGAACGCCGCCTTCAGCTCTGTCAGGAAGTGAAGCGGGCCGCCGAGGAAGGCAACATGGCCGCGGATGGGCTTGCCCTGCGCAAGGCCGGAAATGGTCTGAATGACGACGGCCTGGAAGATGGAGGCAGCAAGATCCTCCTTGCGGGCACCGTCGTTGATCAGGGGCTGAATGTCGGACTTGGCGAAAACGCCGCAGCGGGCCGCAATGGTATAGAGGGATTCATAGCCCTTCGCGTATTCGTTGAGTCCTGCCGCGTCGGTTTGGAGAAGCGATGCCATCTGGTCGATAAAGGACCCGGTGCCGCCGGCACAGGTTCCGTTCATGCGCTGTTCGACGTTGCCGTTTTCGAAGTAGATGATCTTGGCATCCTCACCGCCAAGCTCAATGGCGACATCGGTGAGCGGAGCCAGAACTTCAATGGCGGACGCCTCCGCAACCACCTCCTGCACGAAGGGAATGCCGAAATAGTTGGCCAGTGACAAACCGCCGGAGCCGGTAATGACGGGATGAATACGGACGTTTCCGATTTTCCCGTGCACCTCTTCGAGAATGTCGTGAAGGGTTTCGCGGATCTGGGCGTGGTGGCGGCGGTAGTCGCCGAACACAAGGCTCCGGTCTGCGTCCAGAAGGGCAACCTTGACGGTTGTTGAGCCGATGTCAATGCCGAGGGTATAATCTTTTGAAATCACGTGTAAACTCCTGAGGAATGCAGCAGGGGATTCCGGGGCTGCATTCATTAAAAATGAAGAATCTGTTTCAGAGTATCTCGGATTTCCCTGCGGAAATCTTCAATAATAAATGGATTTTTGAAGCGGCAGATGCTGTTTGTCAAAAAACAGGCACAGCCGCAGCATCGTTACGGATTATAAATCGGATATTTTTTGAAAGCAACGAAGGACAGACCATCAAATCATTAAAAGTGTGTGAACTTCGGCCTTCCGGGGGCTTCCTTACTTGCGGA
>CALEFO010000115.1 GCA_937877165.1 uncultured Lachnospiraceae bacterium
ACAGTCAGTATGCAGAGGGCGGCATCCCCGGCATGATTGAGGAGCCGGAGCTTCCGGACCTTCTGGCCGATGAGGCTGCCGCTTCCTGCGAAACCGCCATTCTCTCCATCAGCCGCTTTTCCGGAGAGGCCTGGGACCGCAAGTCTGAGCTCGGTGCTCCCGGTGAAAACGCTTGCGATGACAAGCATCTGTCCGATCTGCAGAATCGCCTTTTTGCGCGGAGCGACTTCTATCTGACTCCCCGCGAGGAAGAGCTGATTCAGAAGGTCACGGACCGCTTTGCGCGCGTTGTCGTCGTGATGAACGTAGGCGGCATGGTTGCCACCGACTGGTTTGCGTACAATGACCGCATCCGGAGCGTTCTCATGGCATGGCAGGGCGGCATGGAGGGCGGCTGCGCTGCGGCGGAGCTTCTCCTCGGCCTTGGCAATCCTTCCGGAAAGCTGGCGGATACCTTCGCGCACCGTCTCGAGGATTATCCTTCCACAGAAGGCTTCCATGAAGCAAGCGACCACGTGGATTACACCGAAGATATTTATGTCGGCTACCGCTACTTCGAAACACTTCCCGGTGCGGCAAAAAAGGTCGTCTATCCATTCGGCTTCGGCCTTTCCTATACGACCTTCTCGCTGACAAACGCAGGGGCTGCCGTCATAAAAGGCGAACCGGACCCGGATGCCGAGACTGCAGAGGGGCCCAATCCTGACAGCGGCGACAGCATCCGCGCAGAGGTTCTCGTTTCCAACACCGGAAAATATGCAGGCCGCGAGGTTGTCCAGCTCTACTGCGGCGCTCCGCAGGGGCTTCTCGGGAAACCTGCAAAGGTTCTGTGCGGCTATCAGAAGACCCGCCTTCTGCAGCCCGGCGAGAGCCAGCTCGTCACCATCGAGGTGAAGACAAAGGATCTTGCCAGCTACGATGACCTCGGACGCGTCTGCAAGTCCGCCTGGATTCTCGAAAAAGGAAGCTATCGCTTCTTCCTCGGCACCGATGTCCGCTCCGCCGGCGAGCTTTCGTTCCACTATGAGCTGGAAAAAGACCGAATCGTTTGCCGCGTGATCAGCCGCATGGCTCCCACCCAGCTCTCCTGCCGTCTTCGCGCGGACGGCACCTTTGAGAACCTTCCTCTTCGTGAGCCCAACGATCCGAACGAGAGTGTTCTGGAGCGGCTTCCCTATGACCAGATGGACGGCTGCACTCCGGAGGTCCGTCATCAGTCTCACGGCTACACCTCCTGGACCGGCAAGACCAATGGCCTTCCGAAGCTGATCGATGTAGCAGAGGGCCGCATCACGCTGGACGATTTCATTCACGCGATGTCCGATGAACATCTGGCAGAGCTGATCGGCGGCCAGCCGAACACCGGCGTTGCCAACACCTTCGGCTACGGAAACCTTCCGGAGTACGGCATTCCCAACATCATGACGGCAGACGGCCCTGCAGGTCTTCGCGTTCTTCCGGATGTCGGCGTCAAAACCACGGCCTTCCCCTGCGCAACACTTCTTGCCTGCACCTGGGATCCGGAAACCACTTATGCCGTTGGCCGCGCAGGCGGTGAAGAAGTAAAGGAGAACAATATCGGCGTGTGGCTGACTCCCGCCGTGAATATCCACCGCAGCCCTCTGTGCGGGCGCAACTTTGAATACTACTCCGAGGATCCTTTCCTTGCGGGCAAGCAGGCCGCCGGAATGGTCGAAGGGATCCAGAGCACACATGTTGCGGCAACCGTGAAGCATTTTGCCCTGAACAACAAGGAAACCAACCGCAAGGATTCCGATTCCCGCGCTTCCGAGCGTGCCATCCGAGAGATCTATCTGAAGCAGTTCGAGATCATCGTCAGAGACGCGCACCCGTGGAGCATCATGTCGAGCTACAACCTCATCAACGGCCACCGCGCTTCCGAGAACCGCGACATGCTGATCGGAATCCTGCGCGACGAATGGGGCTATGACGGCATGGTCACCACCGACTGGTGGACCTACGGCGAACACTATAAGGAGTGTGCGGCCGGAAACGACATGAAGATGGGCTGCGGATTCGCAGACCGCGTCATGGAAGCTTATCATAAGGGAGCCATCACAAGAGCCCAGCTCGAGCTCGCGGCGCGGCACATTCTGACCCTGATTCTGCGGGTGGACTAATCTTCGTCCCAAACCTGCAGACGAGCAATCTTTAAGAAAGGACAGAACGAACTATGATCATGGATCCGATCACGCAAAAGGCCCGGCAGGCCATCGCAGAGATCTGCGATGCCGCGCATCTTCATCCCGGGAATCTCTTCGTTGTAGGCTGCTCCTCCAGTGAAGTTCTCGGAGAAAAGATCGGCACCCACACCAGCATGGATGTGGCAGAGGCTTTGTATGCCGGAATTGCCGCAGAGCTGGAAGACCGCGGCGTTTTCCTCGCCGCCCAGTGCTGCGAACATTTAAACCGCGCCCTCGTTGTGGAGCGGAGTGTCATGGAACGCTTCGATTTCGAACAGGTCAATGCCATTCCGCAGCCTAACCATGCGGGTGGTGCCTTCGCCTCCGTCTCCTGGAAGAGGATGAAGGATCCTGTGCTCGTCGAGAGCATAAAGGCCAGAGCCGATGCCGGCATTGATATCGGCGGAACACTGATCGGCATGCACATTCATCCGGTCGTCGTTCCGGTCCGCATCTCCATTGATAAAATCGGAGAGGCACATATTCTCTGCGCAAGACGCCGTCCCAAATACGTCGGCGGGCAGCGGGCCATCTATGAGGAAGACCTTCTGTAACCTTCTGTAAAATTGCAAGCAGCCGTATCCGGTATGAATTTTCCGGACACGGCTGTTTCTTTATGTTCCCTTTTCTATTAGGAATTCTATCAGGGATTCGTCTCAGAATGTCCCGCAGGGCATTTCACCGGCAGATTCTTATCGAAATCTCTCCAGGGATGGACACACATTGTACAATAGCAGCAGAGACATTTCGAATCATTGATCATCACACGAGGAATTACATGCCATCACGGCAAAGGAAGGGAGCTTTATTCATGCTGCAGAAGAATCGGCTTGGCCGGGTACAGGAGAAAATGTGGAAACTGGGATTCCACCAGATGCTGGTGACGGATCCCATGGCGATTTACTGGCTTTGCGGGAAAATGATTGTCCCCGGAGAGCGTTTTCTGGGGCTTCTGATCCGCACGCAGGAGAACACGCCGGGACAGAAGGATGTTCCGGAATCCACACAGAATGATGCACCGATGACCGCCCCTGCAGTTCTGATTGTCAATGAACTGTTTCGCTTCGAAGAGGAGCTCGGCATGCCGAAGGTTTATTATTCGGACACGGATGATGTGACAGCGGTGATCAAACCGCTCCTTGATCCATCCAAACGGCTCGGCGTCGATAAAACCATGGCTGCCAGGTTCCTGATCAGCCTGATGGAGGCCGGTGCGGCCGCCGGATACGTCAACGGTTCTCTTTCTGTGGACGAGACGCGGGCAGTCAAGGATAACGCTGAGCAGGAGAAGCTCCGCATTGCCTCCCGGGTCAACGACGCCGCAATGGAGCAGTTCAAGGGTCTGATTCATGCCGGCGTGACCGAGCTGGAGGTAGCGGATCAGATGCTCGCCATTTACAAGTCTCTCGGCGCAAGCGGGCACTCCTTCGACCCGATCGTCGCATTCGGAGATCACGCCGCAGATCCGCATCACATGCCGGACCATACGCCCCTGCAGGAGGGTGATACCGTTCTGTTCGACGTCGGATGCATCGTGAACGACTATTGCTCCGACATGACACGAACCTTCTATTTCCGGAAAGAGCCGGATGAAGAAACCAGAACTATCTACAATCTGGTCCGGAAAGCCAATGAATCGGCGGAGGAAATGCTGCGCCCCGGCATTGAGATTGCCTCCGTGGACCGCTGCGCCCGCGACATCATCACGGAAGGTGGGTACGGGCCCTACTTCACCCATCGGCTCGGGCACTTCATCGGGCTACAGGACCATGAATACGGAGACGTCTCCCTTGCCAACCACAGTCTGGAGCAAGCAGGCATCGTGCACTCCATTGAGCCCGGCATCTACAAACCTGGGACAGCCGGTGTCCGGATTGAAGATCTGGTGCTGATCACCCCAGATGGACACGAGGTTCTAAACCACAGTCCCCACGACCTCATCGTTCTGGGATAGAAGCAAAGTTTTATTTCTTCCCGCTGTTCCCGGAAGAAGCCTTCGAAGAACTGTTTTTCCTGGTACCAGAAGATGCCTTCGAAGAACTGTTTTCCTTCGTACCGGAGGATGCCGGCTTCTGCACGCTCTTCGTGCCGGTTCCTCCGGTCAGGGTCGAGGCTGCCGTCTTGATTCCCGCCGCGGTTTCCTGCAGATCTGATGCCGCCTGATTCAATGATTCGATGGATCGGTTGAATCCGTCAAAATCAATACTGCTGATGGAGTCCATTGTGTCGTCCACTTCTCCGGAGGTCTTGCTGACCGTCTGATTCAGCGTTGCCGCTGTTGTATTCAGCTGTGCCGCCACATCGCTCATCTGGCCCGCCGCTGCAGAAAGCTTGGCAACCGTGTCATTGAGCTCTTCAAAATCCAGATCGCTGATCTTATTGATGGCCGTGTCCGCATCCTTTGTGGCCTGATTGATTTCCAACACCGAATCATTCACATTGTCCACCACTTCCTGCAGGCCATCCGTGGAAGCTTCTATATTCGCGATGGATGTATTGATGCCGTCATAATCCAATTCGGAGAGCGATGCCACAATCTCATTGATGCTGTCCGTGTTCTGCGTGACCACGGCATCAATATTCCAAACCGTCTCATTCAGCCCGTCAATCGCCGTTCCGATTCCGCTTACCTGATCGTTGACGTTGTCGATAACACCATTCACCTGATCGAAGGAATCATTGATCTGATCGCTGACATCTCCCACAATCCCGTTCACCTTCTGCGCGGTATCATTTGCAGATGCCACCACGCTGTTCACTTCATTCACGGTGGTTTCGAGTCCGCTCACAGTGCTGTTAAGGTTCCTAAGAAGTGTGAACAGCCCCGGCGTAATCAGCGCAAACACTGTACCAAACACAGCAA
>CALEFO010000116.1 GCA_937877165.1 uncultured Lachnospiraceae bacterium
TGCGTCTTGATATACTGCGCCTCATCCAGAATCTCGAACCGAAAATGAATGCCCTCGTACAAAGCGATGTCGCGCTTTAACAGGTCATAGGACGTAATCAGAAGATCGATTCTCTCCTCTCCTGCAGGGCTGTTCTGCTGCGGAGAGCCACAAACGCGGTGAAGGATCCCTGCCCGCGCAGCCGCCGTTCCGGTCACGGCCACTGCATGGAGAGACGGTGCAAAGCGGTGTGCCTCCTCCAGCCAGTTATAAACAAGTGACGCCGGGCAGATTACAAGAGACGTGACCGGCACCGCATCTTCTCCCGGGGTCCGCATCACATTGATGTCCGCCTGAGCCTTTGCGCTCTTTGAAAGCTCCTGCAGTTCTGACGCATGCTCTCTTCGCACTGCATCCAGCACCGCCAGTACCTGAAGGGTTTTGCCAAGTCCCATCTCATCCGCCAGAATGCCGCCAAAGCCGTAATGATCCAGCGTCCGGAGCCACCGGTAGCCGTCCTTCTGATACGGCCGCATGACCGTCTTCAGATGCTCCGGCACCTCATAGTCGGAATCCTGAACGGTCTTGAAGCCCTTGATCAGCTCCTTAAAATGCCGGTCGCGGTCCGCATAGAAGCTCTCCTGGCCCTCCAGCATCTTGTCCAGATAAAGAGCCCGGTAAGCCGGAAGGTGCATTTTACCCTTCACAATCTCCTGCACCGGGATGTGCAGATCCTCCATCACCCTGGTCAGCTGCTCCAGCGACTCGTTGTTCTCCAGCCGGAGAAAATCGCCGTTTTTCAAAACAAGGAACCGGCGCTTCTTCTGATACTGATAGAGCACCTGCAGCACCTCATCCTCCGACAGCTCTCTCGCCGTGACGGACAGATCCAAGAGATTACTCTCCAGAGAGACTCCGATATCAAATTTGACGTTTCTGTGCAAGCCGAGCCGCCGGAAGCGGTCGGTCATCCGCACCTGGCACCGCGGGATCTGCGTCAGTGCATCGAGTCCATGGTCCAAAAGGTCAAACGCCTCCTCCGTATCCCGCATGACATAGAAAATCTCCATCTCGCTGTCATAATCCGGAAAATACTTCCCAATCTCCCGGACAATCTGCTCTTCCTCCTCGCGGTCCCGGTACTGCTGATAGTCGCTGCTCTCCTTGGAAAGTACATCGCTCAGGGAGAAAATTTCCTGTCCGTAGGCTGCCTCTGCCCGGCACAAAAAAGCATTATTATCAATATCCAGATAAATGGTGAAGGCCGGCTCCGGGGGAAGATATCCTGTCACCAGCGTACTGTTTTCCTCTGTCACCTCCGCAATCCTGCGAAGCTGCGGCAGCGCCTTGTGATAGAAATCCGAAAGACTCATTCTCCCGACCGGAAGGGATATGCTGTTATCCGCACGCACCGCTGCAAGGAGCGGGCGGAGTGCCTGCATTTCGCTTTTCCCAATCCGGTTCAGATAGCCATTCTCAAACCAGCAGGCAGAACGGATTCCGCAATAAATCTCAGGGAGCCGGCCCTCAATCCGGATTCCGTCCAGCTCGCCCGCAGCCGTTCCTCTCTTACCGGAAGAATCCTGCCCGGAAAGGACCGGCCGTATCGTCAGCTGCGGCATCAGCTTTTTATTCCGAAGGAGCAGTACCTCTTTTTCTCTTCTTCCGAACTGGTGAAACTGAACGGTGATCTGACAGTCAAGAGCAAGCTCAAGAAACCGGTCCAGCCGTTCCCCATACAGCTCGATTTCTCCCTTCTCCGATGCGGAAGCTCCCGCAGCATAGCGGTCACGGATCATGGAGCGCTGCATGTGCTGATTCTCCCGAATCGCACCGCAAATAAACGCATACCATTCGGCGGCCTTCCCGGTCAGATACTGCTCCGACAGCTTCAGCGTCATTTTGGTGGTGAAGAACATCGGCTCCTGAATGTCCATCTTCGCGCAGAATTCCTGCAGGTTCCGGATTTTATACAGCTTGCCATTGCCCGCCCGGAACGAACAATGCAGATCACCGCCATCCAAGACCTCCAGCTGCGGTTCGAGCTCAATATTCTGCTGCTCCTGTTCCCCTCCGGCAGTCAATACAGTTCCTGCCTGGTCACTCAGTGCCTGAATCATATATCTGGATGCATCCGTTGTCGCATCCACACGGTGCCCGCTCAGGTAATCGCGGAACAGAAGAATCCCCGCCACCTCATGGACACATAGTCTTCTCCGATATCCGTCCTTTGCCTGGTAGATTTCATTGTGGCACTTCCAGCTCCCACAGACGCTCTGCAGAAGCTGCCTTTGCCCGATGATCATCTCCACATAGAACGGATACATTCCGTAATCGGTCTCACCGGCGACAAGCCGAACCTTTCCCACAAGCATTGCCGGATCATCAATGCCCTCCATACCGAGCATGTTCCGGACTCCGAGTTCCTCCACCTCAATCCAGTCCACTCGTATGTCCCCGGTCTGAATCAGCTGCTCCGCCTTCTGGTACACAGATTTCGGAATCCTAAGTTCTTTTTCCATCTCATCCAGATGGAAGAACTGATACTCCGAAAGGCGGGCCACAGCCGCTGTCTTCTCATCGCCTGTGCCCGCCTCTTCCCTCCGGTTCTCCTCTTCCTGTTCCATCAGCTGCCGGATTCCGCTGCAATCCCGGGCGGCCATTTTCACCGGTGCCGGTGCCTTCTGCCCTGCCTCATCCCTGCTGCCTTTTCTCATTGCTCTTCCTGCTCCTTCCATTTTGCTCCGACATTTCTCCCGCAGCATTCTGAAATTCATCAGATGCTCGATGGAATATGGTCGCAAACTCCTCATTCAGAGACTGCTGGCCGTAGAACCGGTAGCTTTCCTTCACAAGTTCCGGTGTTTCTCCGCTCATATCCCAGTATTTGTCCATCTGGCCACCAAGAGACGCATTCGGATCGTAAGATGTCTCGTTATGATAAGGAATGCTGTGCCGAATGCTCACAGCAAATTCTTGGTTTTCCCTGCAAGATAGAGCGGAAGATTCGTTATCTCCCCATCCTTGCGGTAGCCATGCTTAGAAAAGCGCAGTGCGTGTTTGGGATGATGGTCTGCAATATATCGTTTAAACGAAGGGGCAGACTTATCCTCGCCGCCTTTGGCTTCCACGGGAATGATTTCTGTTCCATGCTGCAGGACAAAATCAATCTCACTGGTTTTATCAGAATAATATCGGGGAGCAACTTCAAACTGTCCTCGAAGCTGCTGCAGAACATAATTCTCCGTCAGCGGACCTTTAAATTGATAGTCCGCTTTCAAAAGAATCGCACTGTTGTCAATGCCCGCCATGTGCTTGCGCAGCCCGGTGTCAAAAACAAAGAGCTTGAACTGCCTCTGTCAAATGATTTTAGTGGAACCTTCTCCATAGAACAGCTTCTGTTGAACCGTCCTCGCAGAACAATCTCAGTTGAAATTAAAGAAATGATGAATCAGCCGGTACCCTTCCACCGACAGGAACCTTGCCCCTTTGGCGTCGCTTCCGACGAAGGTTCCGAAGACGCCGTGGCGCATTCTCGCATACAGCCAGTAGTCGCAGCGCTTCAGGTAATTCCACATATCATCCTTCATTTTTACATGCTCCTTGGTGTTAGAGATCATCGCAAGGATCGAGGAGATGGTCACAATGATTTCCAGGTAGTTGTACATGTATGCCTTCAAGGCACGGTGTCGCTTCATTTTCTCCTGAATAAGAGGCATCGTGTAATAGGCAATCATGATTCTCGTGACCTTGATCTGCTGGTCGAGGCGCGAGATCATAACCCGCTCGTTGACCGACTGATCCTGTCTGCCGATGTAGTAGCAGTACAGGTTGACGTTCATGTAGTACATCGTCTGCACGAACGGAAGCGGGCGGAAGACATAAATGTTGTCCACATAGAAGCAGTGCTCCGGCAGCCGCATATCGCATTCCTTCAGAAGTCCCGTGCGGTAGATGACGGAATGCATCAGGATATAGCTTCCCTTGTGAAAATGCCCGACCTGGTCCCAGTTGAAAATTCTGTTCACCGGAAGCGCGTTTTCATAATGGATGACCTTCGGCTTCTCCACGCCCTC
>CALEFO010000117.1 GCA_937877165.1 uncultured Lachnospiraceae bacterium
GTGCAATGCGTTTTCCGGTGCCCCTCTCCGGAAGCGTCTCCCGATTCTCCGTAAGAAGTCCCAGGATCAGCAGCACGAAGGTCACATAGACGAACAGAACGTCCGGCGTGATGTCCAGTCGGTACTGCCCCATGACGTTTTTGGCCGTTCCCGCCATGGACAGGTCGGAGAGCTCGAACGCCTGCGCGCGGAACTCGAAATAATAGTGATTGATCATCGCAAAGACCAGCCACCAGATCGTTCCGATGAGGTATCCGTAATGCCCGCGCTTTCGTCCGAACAGCACATACAGGACCGCGTAGGGGACGGCATATACCATCAGATTCATCGCCGCGGACCACAGATTGTCCATGCGGAACCGGTCACTGTAGAGAAGCTCCGTCATGCCGAAGCAGTAAACGGATAAAAAAAGGATCCGAAGGGCCGGGAGCTCCCGCCTGCTGCCCCCCGCCGGATAATACAGAAGCAGAAGGAACAGTCCCTCCGAGAGGAGGACCGCCATGTGATACAGGATCTCCACTTCATCCCAATCCACTGCTGTGTACTGCCAGAGGAAGAGGATGCCGGCAAACGCCTGAAGCGTTCCGACCGTGGCCATAACCGCTTTCGACGGGTGCACGGGGAGCCCCGCCTTCCTGCTCTCCTCTCTTTTCTTGAAAAGCTCCAGCGTAATGCCCTCCACCAGGAGGCAGACCATCAGAAGAATCAGCCCGTTCTGCAGTTCTCCCAGCACAATGTGTTCCCACGGATTCACCGTAAAGGAGAGAAGATCGAAGGATACTCCCCGGATCGAAACCGGCGTAATCGTAATCACGGATGTCTTATCCGCATTTCCCGCGTCCTCGAATTCCACATAGTTATATCCGTTCTGCAGAGATGTGGATGCCTGCTGCCAGCAGTCATCCAGATAGACCCAGGAGCGGCATCCCGTCCTGCTGCAGTCTGCCGTCTCAAAGCGGATGCTGCGGATCGGGACCGTCCCATCAAAGGAAATACGGATTTTTGTATCCGCCTCCTCTGCCCGGAGTCTTGTCCCGTCCCGCGACAGATTCGTAAGATTTTCGTCCTCTTCCCCATACAAAGCAGCAAGGGGGATGTCCCTCTGCGGGAATTCCTGCAGAAGGAGAACGGTTCTCACCGCAAAAATCAGAACAATCATCAATGCCGTGGCCGGAATGACCAGTCTGCCTGCCCGAAGGCGCCTTCTATTTTCCTTTTCTGTTTCCATTTTCTGCTGTTCTTTTGTTTTCTATGCGGCTTCCACCGTACAACGAATGATTATTTCGTATATGTCTTATAAAGCGCGACATGATCGTAGATACATCTCCACTGGTTGTAGGTTAAGGCCGTGCAGGCGATGTATCCCGTCCCGCTGTTTCCTTCCTGGTAGCTCACGGCACAGTTCCCAGACTCGTTGACAAAGCCCGTCTTGCCGCACAGAACCGTTCCGTTCGTATCGTGATCCTCGATTCGCCGCAGAAACCAGTTGGAAATCTGAATTCCGTCCGGGTTCGCCTTCGTCGCCCCTGTCGTCCAGGTGTGCGTGGACAAAACCTTCTTGCACAGCTCGTTATCAATGGCGGCCCGCATGATCACGCTCATGTCATAAACCGTGCTGTAATGATCCTCATCGTACAATCCGACGCAGTTCGTAAAATGCGTCGTATCCGAGATGCCGAGCTCCTCTGCTTTCTGGTTCATCAGCTGTGCAAACGCTTCCTGCGAGCCGGAGGTGTATTCCGCAAGTGCCATGGCCGCATCCGCCCCGGAAGGAAGAATAGCCCCATAGAGCAGGTCCTCCACCGTCGCCTCATCGTCCACACCGTAGCCGACGAAGCTCGATCCGGACCGGTAGGACTCATCACAGATTTCCTGCGTGATCTTCACCTTGTCCTTCAGATTCTCCTCCGGATTCTGCATCTGCTCCACCGCGACCAGAAGCGTCATCACCTTCGTCATAGAGGCCGGCACAATGCGGTCGAATGCATTTCGTTCCGCCAGAATCTCTCCCGTATCGGTGTTGATCAGAATGGCGTACTGGCTATCCACATAGTCCGAGGCCTTCGCCGCCTCCTCCTTCTCCGTGTCGGTAAGACTGTCCGTTCCCGACATGCCGGCGTTCTCACCATCCTCGCCATCTTCCGAAGAAGCGCTCTGGGAGGAATCCAAGGAGCTGTCCGACTCAATATGCCGCTGCGCATCATAAATCGAAATATCCGTGAGGCTCTTTCCAAGCTGCACGGTATCTGCCGTCTCATGAAAAACATAAGGGACATCTGCATTGTTCTGCGAAGGCTCCGCTGCTGTCGTTTCTGCCGTGCCGGGATCTTCCGTCGCTGCCGTTTCCGCTATGTCCGCTGCCGCTTCCGTGGAAGCCGTCAGAGCTGCAGAGGTCTCCGCACCGCCTCTTCCCTTTCCGATCAGGAAAACGGCCAAAGCCACTGCTCCCGCCGCGCCCACGCAGATGACCGTGGCTGCAATCCTCTTCCTTCTCCGAAGCTCTCGTTCGCGCCTGGCTCTGCGGCTTTTCCTTCTCCTTCGCCGCTCCTGTTCCTGCCTTCTTCTTTCCTGGCTGTCATCCCCCCAGTCCGGATCACTCCCCAAAGAATCCGGATTCCAGTCTGTATCGTATCTATCCATCGCCCCGTCCTGCTTCTTCTCAAATTTGATCGATATTTATATATCCGTACATTTCGAATTTCCCTGCGGCCAATTCACTCTTGAAATCAGCATATGCTGCCTCATGACACATACAGATTTATATTTTAGCACTCTCACACTGGCAAAATGTGAACGGCACGTGAACATCCGGAGCATGGACACATCCGTTTTTCCTGCACTCCCCGTTCCTATGCTATAATAAATTATCTATGTCATGAAGCAGACTGCGGACCCCGCGGTCAGAAAGGCCATCAACCAACATGAGTTCATTCAATCAGCAGACCGCAAAGGCAGAAACCGAGAAGCTTTCCATCCTGAAAAAGCTTGCCTATGTACTGGATGCGAAGCAAAAGCGTCAGTGCCTCGGCATCGGCGTCCTCATCCTCATCAGCGGCATTCTGGAAACCATCGGCGTCTCCATGATCGTTCCCATCGTTTCCGCCATCACAGCGCCGGAGACCATCACGGAATATCTGGACAAATATCCGTTTCTTCGGCACTTCACGGATTCTCTCGGGCTCACCACAACCTTCCGTCTCACCATCGCGATGCTGGTCGCCCTGATGGCAGTTTATATTGTAAAAAATGCCTTTCTTCTGTTCGTCACCTATCACCAGAACCGCTTTATCACCAACGCGCGCAACGACATGATCAGCCGGGTTCTGCGTGATTTCTTAAACCGCCCCTACGAGGATTATCTGGGTGCGGACATTCCCACAGTCTTCCGGATCACCGACAGCGATATTCCGCAGACCTTCTCCCTGATTCTCTGTCTCCTGCAGATGGCAACCGAGATCGTGGTCTCCATTTTCCTCGGCATCGTTCTCCTCGTCGTAAACTGGCAGATGACGCTGTTCATTGTACTCATTCTGCTCCTGATGACCTTCATCAGCACGAAATTCATCAAACCGAAGCTGAACAGCATCGGTGCCCGCAACCAACACATCCAGTCCCGCATCGCGAAGTGGCGGCTCCAGGCCATCTATGGCCTGAAGGACGTCAAGGTGCTGAACCGTCAGGACTTCTTCATCCGCAATTACTATGAGAGCGGCAAAATCGGAGCGGATGTCGCAACGGACTACGCGGTCTTCAACAACCTTCCCCGCCTGATGATTGAGACCGTCTTCATGGTCAGCGTGATGGGCTTTATCACCGTGTTCATGCTGGCGGGCGGAGATGTAACCGCCCTGATTCCCCAGCTCATGGCCTTCGCCGTGGCTGCGGTCCGGATCCTGCCCAGTGCCAACCGCATCAACACCTACATGGCACAGGCGGCCTATGAGGAGCCGAGCCTGAACTATCTCTACGACAACCTGACAGAATCCAACAAGACGGAGGGCGAGATGCGTGCCCGCACCAGCGAAATCGCAGGTCCCGCCCTGCATCTTACCGATAAGATTGAGCTGAAGGATATCTCCTTCCACTATCCGGACAGTGACACCTACATCTTCCGTCACGCCAACATGGAGATCCGGAAGGGTCAGTCCGTCGGCATCATGGGGCCCTCCGGCGCCGGGAAATCTACGATTGTGGACATCCTTCTTGGTCTGCTCCACGCCGAATCCGGACAGATTCTGTGTGACGGCGCCAATATTTTCTCGAACTATGATTCCTGGCTTGCCCAGATCGGCTATATCCCGCAGAGCATCTATCTGATTGATGAATCCATCCGGGAGAACATCGCCTTCGGCATCGATGCGGACAAGGTCAATGAGGACCGCATCTGGGAGATTCTGAAGGAGGCACAGCTGGACGAATTCGTCCGCAGCCTTCCCGAAGGCCTTGATACGAAAATCGGCGACCGGGGTGTCCGGCTCTCCGGCGGACAACGCCAGCGGATCGGCATCGCGCGGGCCCTGTATCACAACCCGGAAATTCTTGTTTTTGATGAGGCGACCTCAGCCCTCGACGGCGACACCGAGGCAGCTCTGATGGAG
>CALEFO010000118.1 GCA_937877165.1 uncultured Lachnospiraceae bacterium
GCGCCAGCGCCGTGCTGTTGACCAGCATCCGGCAACCCTTGGCAACATAGTATCTCGTGAGTTCCGGGAATGCGTAGTTGTCGTAGCAGATTGCGCAGCCGATCGGGCCCCACTCGGTCTCCAGAATGAACGGCTTGTCGCCGCGGGTTGCCCAGTTGGGCTCCGGTGCGGGCAGGTGCATCTTGTGATAAGCGCCCTCGACGCCTCTCGGAGAGAGGATGGCAAGGCCGTTGTAAATCGTGTCGGGATCCTTGTCATCGCGGACCGGCATGCCGAAAATCGCATAGATTCCAAGCTTCTTGGTCAGCTCCGCAACCTCCAGCGTGCTGGGACCGGGAACGGTCTCCGCCTCGCGGTACTGCATTTTTTCCTTCAGCGGCTTGTCCGCCTCGTCGTCATAACCGGTCAGGCTCATCTCCGGGAAAATAACAAAATTGCTGCCCTTGCGGTAAGCACATTCAATGTACTCCTCAATGCGCTTGAGGTTGGCTGCCTTATCGCCCCAGACGGGATGAAAAGTTACAACAGAAACGGTACAAATATCCTTCATCATGCTTCCTCCTCTTGCCGCAGGTTGGCGGCACTGCAGAACAGTTCCCGGAATCTGAAAGAGATCCCTTCTGCAATTCTGATAAACAAAAAAGCGCCTGCGGATTCGATCCACAAGCGCCTTTGCTTTGACCATCATTATAGTCAGGTCATCGGAAATGTCCAGAAGAAATTTTGAATCCATGAAAAGACTGATCTTCCGAAAAAAACGTCCCAGAGAGCCGCTCTGAGTGGATGAAAACGATAATCGTGCAGATTAGTGTGAAAAACAGAGAAATATTCATGCAGAAAAATGTAAAAACAGTAGTGAAAAACACAGATTTTTACATGAATCGCTGCTATACTATGTTCAGTACCTTGGGAAATGAAAGCACCTGCCGGCAGCCGAAGTCTTCTTATCGCAGGAAGAATCGGGGATTTCGGGGAAACTCCGGCAGGAGAGAGGAGACAGCATGTACAGAAAAATAATAAGCTTTCTGGAGGAGTGGAAAAACAGCCCATACCGCAAACCGCTTATTCTGCAGGGAGCACGACAGGTAGGAAAGACATATTCCATCCTGGAGTTTGGCCGTACTCACTATGACAACGTGGCATATTTTAATTTTGAAACGAATCCGAAGCTGAATGAAACCTTTGAAGAGAGTATCAGTCCGGATTATCTGATCCCGATTTTATCCCATATCGCCGGTCAAACGATCGTAAAAGAGGAGACGCTGATTGTATTCGATGAGGTGCAGCTGTGTGAAAGGGCGCTGACTTCCCTCAAGTATTTCTGTGAGGATGCCCATGAGTATCACATCATCGTTGCAGGCAGTCTGCTCGGTGTCGCAGTGAACAGGACGAAGTTCTCTTTCCCCGTCGGCAAGGTTGACATGAAAACGCTGTATCCGATGGACATGGAAGAATTTATGCTCGCGCTTGGTGAGGATGAACTGGTAAAGCAGATCAAGAACTGTTTCCGGACGGATACGCCGATGCCCGCTGCGCTGCATGATGCCGCAATGGATCTTTATCGGCAGTACCTGGTGACAGGCGGCATGCCGGAATGTGTGATGCAGTTTGCACAGACGAAAGACTATATCCTTGTACGACATACACAGGATACGATTCTTGCAAGTTCTCTCAACGATATGAGTAAGTATAACAATCTGAATGAACTCAAGAAAACCAGGCTTGTCTACGATAATGTTACGGTTCAGCTCTCCAAAAGAAATACCCGCTTTCAATACAAACTGATCAAGAAGGGAGGACGGGCGTCTGAGTTCGAGAATGCGACAGAATGGCTTTGCTTATCTGGGATCGTGTCGCAGGTTTATAAGGTGGAGCAGATCAGAAAGCCTTTAGAAAATTATCGTGATATTGACGCATTTAAGATCTATGTGTCTGACCTGGGCCTCCTTTGCGCTAAAAAAGATCTGCCGGCAGCGGATATTCTCTACATGAGTGATGAACTGAATGATTTCAAGGGGGGAATGGCCGAGAATTATGTCAACGTACAGCTTACCATTAACGGCTATAACACCTATTACTGGGAATCCGATCGCGGAGCAGAAATTGATTTTGTGATTCAGCGCGATGGACAGATTATTCCGATTGAGGTCAAATCTGCCGACAACACGAGAGCCAAGAGCTTGAAAGTCTACATGGACACCTACAAACCCGCTTATGCCATCAAACTCTCTACTAAAAACTTCGGTTTTGACGATCATAAAAAAATCGTGCCGCTCTATGCTGCGTTTTGTATTTGAAATATAGGGAATTCATCGTACCCGGTATGGATCTTTCAGATGCTCCCGAGATCCGCAATGGCTTTTTTCAGGGATTCCATGGCGTACTCCATGATCTGCAGGGAACTTTGGGAGGCGGCTCCGCAGGGACTGTTCTGCAGGGCTTTGGGGATACGTGCATAAGCAGCGCACTCGCTTTGCTGCACCTTGTCCAGGTCTCTTTGCAATTCCCGGAGCTTTCTGCATATCGTCTGAAGTTCTGTTCTGCGCTTCTGATTCATCCTGCTCTCCCTGTTCTGCTCCGCCGGACGATCCATGCCGCACGGAAACACTGCTTTATATAGTAGTCAAAAGAAGCGCGCACTGCTCCCACCGCAGCAGTGGGAATCCGGAAAAAGAGACTGGACTGATTCCACCGAATAGTCGCCGAAAACACGAAAAAATAAGCCGAAAACAACGAAAATAGGCAGTAAGCGGCCAATTGGTATTGCAGAAAACTTTAGGATGAAGTAAAATTTTATCAATCACAAAGCATGAACTTTTTAAAAAGTTATGCATTATTATTAATAATTTGCTTTTGGGAGGGCAAAGAACATGTTCAAGAAACTTCATAAGAATGAAAAAGGCTTCACCCTGGCTGAGCTGCTCGTAGTAGTAGCCATCATCGGCGTTCTGGTTGCGATCTCAATTCCGATCTTCACATCACAGCTGGAGAAGGCAAGAGAGGCAACGGACCTTGCCAACATCAGAAGTGCATATGCTGAAATTTCAGCAGCGGCACTGTCGGAAGATGATAAGCCTGCAGACACTTCATACATCACTTTTAATCGTACTGGTAGTGAAAATGCCTATGTATACACAGCTACTGTGAAACTGACACAGAAGGAAGCTGGTTGGAAGACTGCTAGCGGTAAAACAGCTGTTGCCGGGATAACTGCTTCAGGCGATCCGAAAGTAAACGGAACCGCAGTAGTTACGGTTAACGAGGCAACTGGAGTTACTACCATCGAGTATAAATAAAAGTAATAATTTAAAACTCTAATCTTTTTCAGCTTCAAGTTTAAAGAGAGACACTCATCCATTTGGGTGAGTGTCTCTTGTGCGTTTAGAAATAGCTATAAGCATTTCTCCAATATAAAGAAACATGGTCAACTATTTAGATTACATGAATGACTGAATTAACAACGTATGATTATGAATAAATGCAGTAATAGGAAACTCCCGCCGATTATAGGCTCGATTACTTTATCGTTCCTGCTGTCGATTTCCTCGTTATTTTTCCCTGCAAGCCAGAGGGCGGATTTTAATGACAGCGCAATTTACCAGTACATTGGATATTTAATTACAAAGGGGAAAACACCCTATATTGACGCTTTTGACCATAAGGGAATCTACTTTTACTTTTTGAATTCACTCGGTTATCAGATGAATTCAAGATGGGGAATGTGGGTACTCATTTGGATTCTGCTGTTTTTCATAGTTCTTGTAATATACAGGATGGCAAAGCGTTTCCTACCCGTCTGGGCCTCAGTAGCCATAACGCTGATCATTTCGACAAGTGTTGGAACGAGTTTTTGGGATGGAGACACACCTGATTCCTTTGCGGTATTGTTTACATTTCTCGCTTTTGAGGAGCTGACAAGCTATTTTACAGCTAAGACACTTACAAGACGAAATATCTTCATTGCCGGGTGTGCGACGGCAATTGCATTCTGGATGAAGCCTAATATGATTCTGGGCTCTCTGCTGTTTTGTCTATGCCTGATTATCTATTTCTTATTGCAGAAGCAATATACGTTAATCGGCAGATGCTTTTGCTATTTTTCCATTGGCTTTGCCCTATGCACAATTCCAGCATTAGCTTGGTTGGCGTCAAGGCATGCTCTTCGTGCAATGCTCGAAGATTATTTCCTTTTTAATTTTGA
The DNA here is from genome assembly GCA_937877165.1 of uncultured Lachnospiraceae bacterium. GTDB lineage: Bacteria > Bacillota > Clostridia > Lachnospirales > Lachnospiraceae > CAG-791. Next base: position 4,202 of record CALEFO010000118.1, read on the forward strand.
GTACATGTCGTTCTCAGCAACAAATGAAAGTCGTCTGTATGCATTCAGCAATTTCATATCTTTGCCAGCTTGCTACATCTGCCTGTTTGGAATCCTTGGGGTTTTGATATCTTATTTGCTTAAGAAAAATAGGCCTTTTAATCGGACGGATATACTGATGCTGACAACAGGAATCATTTCTTTTGCGGTTAGTTTTATTCATGCGGTTTCTACCGGCAACAGTTATCCCCAGTACCCTTTGCTGTTTTTACCTTCTGTGACAGTGATTTTGATCTGGCTTCTCAGATATTTCAGAAGCACCTGCTCTCGTAAAATTTATGTATGGCTTTTGGCTGCAATCACCGGAATAGCAGTGGTATTTAATGGCTACAAAGAATATGAAAACTGCAAATATTTCTGGAATCCGGTTCCTCAGGAAGCTGATGTTATTTCATATCTCCAAGATAATTCCGAGTCAGATGATACGATTGCGATTGTCTCTCCATATTATGCAGGCTACTATCTCGCATCAGGACGCGATTCGGCGACTAAATATGTTTATGTACAGGCTAATCATTTCGTGAATCTTGAAAAGAATCCGTCAGAAGAAGAGAAATTCTGGAAAATATATGCCGAAGAGCTGAAAGATTCAAAGCCACGGATCATCCTGTTAGATACGAGCTTTAGGAACCAGAAGATCATAAAAAAAATCAAAGAGCTGCTCTCAGAACCGTTGCGCAGTTATAAATCTGCCGGAGAGTCCTATTTGTTCCAATTCTATGTTCTTCCTGATTCGGAAGCTGAAACGATTAGACAGTTTCACTCGGATGATCAGATTAACAACTCAATCGATCTAACCCTTCCTAAACAGATTGGAGAAGACTACCGAAATGGAAAACTGGAAAAAGAAGATATTGAACAATATTTTGATGCGCAATGGGAAAAACAGAGGGAGAATTTGAAATAGCATATGTCAGGAAAAGATGAGATTCTTTACGTTGTGATGCCAGCCTACAATGAAGAAGATAATATCGAAACAGTAATAAAAGACTGGTACCGAGTTATCTGCGAAAATACTGGAAATCGTGCAAGAATTGTAATTGTCAATGACGGCAGCAAAGACCACACGGCGCAGATTGTTACGAAAATGATTGAGACCTACTCGCAGCTTATTCTGCTTAATAAGGAAAATGGCGGACATGGCTCAGCTGTGCTAGCTGGTTACCAGTATGCTTTAAAAAAAGGTGCAGATTTTGTCTTCCAGACAGATTCAGACGGCCAGACGGATCCACAAGAATTTAAAGAATTCTGGGCTAAGAGAAATGAATATGATGCTATAGTTGCGACAAGACCAGATCGCAAGGATGGGCGATATAGAATACTGGTAGAAAATGTTCTCTGCTTCATTTTGCGAGCGATATTTGGAGTGAAAATATCGGATTCCAATGCTCCGTTTCGACTAATGCGTGCATCCATCCTTAGGAAATATATTAACCGCCTTCCTTCGGATTTCTTTTTGCCGAATGTGATGCTCACGACCTACCTTGTGTATTATCATGAAAACGTAAAGTTCCTCCCCATCAGTTTTAGACCAAGGCAAGGAGGAACAAATTCGATTAACTGGAAGCGGATATTTCTGATAGGTTTTCGGTCTGTGACGGAATTTACACACTTAAGGAAAGAGATGTGAGAGCACTATTAGCATTTGCTTTTGTACCATTTGGAGCAGCTCAACATAACTCGTGAGCAAAAATTATTATCATTAAAACCTATTCCTTTACATTGCGATAGATAATATGAAGTGACCTCACATTTGTAGCACCGTGGATTCGCCACTATACTATGGTTGTTTCGAACACAGTACGATGGTTTACCGCATACAAAAGGAGGTCACCAATGAATAGGATAGTAAAAATCGGAATGGATGTCCATAGTACGAATTACACTTTATGTGCAATGGAGCCGGTCCTTGACGGAGAAGACAGAGTTTTTGCAAACATTCAGGTCACACCGGATTATAAAAATGTGATTCAGTTTATTGATCAACTGAAGGAAAAACTTGGTCCTTCCGACACCTATTCCATTGAGTGCGGCTACGAGGCTGGATGCCTTGGATATTCCCTTTATCATCAGCTGACGGACGCCGGTGTCAGATGCACTATCCTCGCTCCAACAACAATGCTGACTCAACAGGGGAAGAGGATCAAAACCGACAAACGTGATGCCGTGATGATCGCGCAATGCCTTTCCTATGGAGGTTACCACGCGGTTCATGTTCCTACAGATAAGGATTCCTCCGTTAAAGAATACCTTCGGATGCGGGATGACCACAAACTGGCACTGAAGAAGATCAAACAGCAGATCAACGCCTTCTGCCTCCGGCATGGATATTTCTATGACGGTAATAAATGGACCATCAAGCATCTGGACTGGCTGAAAAAGCTTGATCTTTCCGATCTGCACCGTGAAACCTTAAACGAATACATGACATCCTATGAGGAGCAGAGCGCAAAGATTGAGCGATTCGATAAACGGATTGAAGAACTTGCTGCTGATTCTGATTACCATGAGAAGGTCGGAAAGCTCTGCTGCCTTCTTGGGATTAAAACCCATACCGCCCTGTCTCTGGTTGTTGAAACCGGTGATTTTAACCGCTTCAGGAAGGGAAGCACTTACGCTGCTTTTCTCGGACTTGCACCAGGAGAATCCTCAAGTGGCGAGAAAATCAATCGTACCGGGATTTCCAAGGCAGGAAACAGCCATCTGCGTACAGTGCTGATCGAAAGTGCCCGAGGGATCTGTAAAGGACAGATCGGACATAAGTCAAAGGACCTTCGTTCCAGACAGACAGGCAATTCCGCAGAAGTCATCGCCTATGCGGACCGAGGAAGTACAAGATTGAGAAGCAAGTATTACCGGATGATACGCCATGGAAAGAAAAGAAATGTAGCGATGGCTGCAGTTGCAAGGGAACTTGCATGCTTCGTCTGGGAAATCATGACGGATCACCTCGAACCAAGAAAAGAAAGGAAGAAAGCTGCATGAATCACAACATCCTGTCCATCTGTCTGTCAAGGATGCTCCGCACCGCTTACGCGGCAGGTCCTGTGACAGGCATCTGTCCATGATGTGTGAGGACAGATAAGCGGGAATCGGCAGAAATCTGCGATTCCCACGGTAACAATCAAAGTACATATCTGACAGTATCTGGAAGGAGCTGTGATCACTGTAAGGTTTGAGCCATCTGCGCTGTCGCCTATGTTGGCACCCGAAACGGCAATCCACGCTTTTAGATCGCAGGGCTCGCGGCGTAACCATTAGCCTGTAGGTAACCAATCCACGAATAACAGAGTGGCCACATGCCGGGAACTGTTAAATCAGAGCTCTTTCCAGATGCTGTCAGGGAAATACAAATGTGACTTGCCATGAGACAGAAATTTCCTATCATCGCCTCTTGACAACGGTCACTTCATAACAGGCAGAGACCAGTGGGTGAAAACCTGCTGGTCTTTTTCGTGCAAAAAGGAGGTGACCGCAGTGCCAAGAAAGCCAAAACAACCCTGTGCTTACCCAGGATGCCCGCGCCTCACGGATGGGCGGTACTGCGAGGAACACCGGAAACTGATGGAGAAAAACTATGAGCGGTACAGTCGTGACCCGGACGTGCATAAAAAGTACGGAGCACGATGGAGACGCATTCGTGCAGCTTATGTGAAAACGCATCCGTTCTGCGAGAAGTGCCTTAAGCGAGGCATCCTCGTTCCGGTCGATGAGGTGCATCACATTGTTCCGGTATCAAGAGGAGGAACACATGATCCGAGCAACCTCATGGGTCTTTGCAGATCGTGTCACAACAAGATCCATCACGAGATGGGTGACCGATAAAAGCAGTCCCTATGGATAAGGACTGCTTTGCGATTACTCATTTAGATTCATGCTTTTTAAAGCTTTGAGCTGATCACGCTTTGAATAGATTACATTCAGAATGTATACCTTGCCGGACAAATCATCCGGTCGGTAATAAATATAAAAATTTTTAGCCGTGATCTTTCGTATGCCTCTTGAATGCCAAGGCTCTCGTTCTATGGGTGCGATGCTGGATGCCATATAGCTCAGCTTCTGCATCGCAGATCGAAGTGCACGAATGTAGTGAAGAGCCACATCCGGAACCAGCAGCGTGTATGCAATGTAGTCGCGGATTTCAAAGAGATCGGCTTCTGCATCCGGCGTGATGATGATTTCATAGGAGTCCATTTATTTAAGGCTCCTCTCCAGATCATCAAATATGTCATTCATTGATCTGCCTTCACCGGCAAGGGACTGCGAATAGCTGTGCTGCAGCTTCGTATCAAGTTCTGCATCCGACATCGCATCGATGGTACGTGGCTCTGCAGGAATCGTTAATGAGAATGGAACGCCATGCTGATAAATGATTTGACGGTAAAGAGAATTGATGACAACAGATACGGGAACGCCCAGCTTTTGGAGAATATCTTCTGCTTCAAGCTTTACGTCGTTTTCGACACGAGCACTTACGGTTGAATCTTTCATGATAAACACCTCCTGTTGATCTTATTGTAATTCGCTGTCTTGCAAACCACAATACATTTTGAAAAATGATTGTGAGTTTTGGACGGGGGTAGGGGTGGTCTGAATCTCCGCAGGGCAAGGCCTCGGAAAACGGCGCCCCTTTCGCGTGAAAAATCGCGAAATTGCATACCCGGGTCTAAGGCTCAGAGCATCAGCTAATATTTCTTTAAGAAAACCGCAGAAATCCGCATAAACTGCGAATTTCCTGCGGCTTTTTTATACACACGCAGGAAGGCGGCAAGGTGGAAAACTCTATGCCGGATTTCCAGCTCTTTCAGAAATTATTTCGAGGACAGGGGAACATTTCGAGAACAGAAAATGTGGAATTTGAAAAACCAGATATCCGTGAGTTCACAGCATGCTGCGCCAAGCAGTTCTGTCCTTGGTGCGGAACGCCGGTGATACATAAAGGCCGCGGAAGGCATCGGACCTTCTGCTCAGACAGATGCCGATGGGCATTTGATAAACATCGGATGAGGGCAAAGAAAAAGGAGACCCGCTTATATGAAAACAGCAGCACTCAAAACAATAGCAGTGCAGGATCTGAAGCCTGCTGATTACAATCCGCGAAAGAAATTAAAGCCGGGAGATACCTTTACTGCAGGTCCTATGACAAGCACAGCATCTATGTGGTGAATCTCTCAAATCCGGTAGACATCAAGATGTTCACCATGGAAAACAGTGGTACGGTCACATATATGTCCCCGATTCTCTATAACGGCGGCATTCAGTATCAGTATGATTTCTCAAAGGATGGAACCAACTATTCAAAAACGGGATTTCTGTATGAAGACGCATCCCATTCTGAGGAAGCAGTCACTGGAGCTGCCGTGGAGATGCCGACAATGCTGTATTCCGACGGAAAAATTCTGGTGACGCATCACTTTGATGGATACTGCGATTACGATCGTATACGTACAGCACTTCGGGCAGCCTACCTTGGAACCATCAATAACCTTGCTTCACCGATCGCGAAGAATGCCTCGCAGACTATGAAAATCACCTACACCTTGACGGATAAGGAGGACGCATGATGAAGAAGTATGAAGTACCTTTTAATTTTGCCTATGATTTTGAGTCAAAGCTCTTGCGAAAGCAGGAGCTTTTTCCATATATCAGCTGCATCTATCTACCGGCATACAAAGAGGATGCCGCCACGACCCGCTATGGGATATGGCAGCAAGAGGAGTATCCCAAGAGTTATGATGAATATCTTTTTCGCTTGAAAGCACTCATGCAGCTTGGAATTCCGATCTGCGTTCTGATGCAGCGGGGAGCCACACTCGAGACGAGGGAGAGATATTACGATTTAGGGATTCGAATCTTCACAATGAACGATGACGCACTGGCCGTTGCCATGAAAGAAAGGCACAAAGACGTAGAACTTACCCTTTCCGTAACGAGGGCCTTGACCGAACAGGAGCTTAAGACAAAGGATCTCTCGATGTATGACCGGATCGTTCTTTTTTACTGGTTTTCACGGCACCTGGATGCAGTGAAGGCACTTCCGAAGAAGTACAGATATATCCTGATGCCAAACTGCGAATGCTACTGGAACTGCAGATGGCATGATCTGCACTGGTTTGCGGGATCACCAGAGGATGAGCGGAAAGCCACGGATCTTTGCCATCAGTGCGTCAAGGAACTTCATGATACAGCGTTCATTGAGCCGGAGAACCTCTCGTACTTTGATCCTTATGTAGATTCCTACAAGCTCCTGGACCGACTGTTCTCGACAGACCGTATTCTCTCGGAGCTTAGCCGATTCGCTTACCGAAATGTAGGCGCTGAAAAGCGAAAGGAGGATTACTTTAATGTCGATGCATAAGATTCAATATGGAGGGAGCCATAAGGTGATCCTTCGGCTTTGTGAAACAGTGAATGCTCTTATTGATGCCGTAAATGCTGTTTATATGGGGATGAAGAACGACGTCTCATTCCTTCTCGCCAGTGATTTGAACATGTATGAACAGCAGAGCACCTGGAATCCCAACAGGCCGCTTCGCTGCTTTCTCTATGCGGCGCATGCCCTGGAAAAGTACATCCATGATACGGATCAGGCAGCACAGATGTTTCTGAGCACACCGTCCAGATCGGAACGCTTCATTGCATCAGAGAGTGACTGGAGATAAAATCTATATAGACATTCGTGACAAAGTTCTGTACTATCAGCAGTAATTGCATATTTCATCCAATCTGTGAATGCCGCATGGTGTGCGGTCCTGTCTGTATTCTGATCTGAATTCACATCCTAATGAAACCTATGCAAGGAAACTATACACATTGATTTGCAGAAGTTTCAGAAAGAAAAATCCGGAAAGATTCAGAATACATATGGGCCGGGATGAATCTGGAGAAAACCGTATCTTACTGGAGCCTCTGCACAAAGAAGGAGGCTGCCTATGGGCGTTTCGGACGCAGTAACAAAGAAATACCTGCAGGATAACGAAGTATTTTCGGATGTATTCAATTATCGGCTGTTCAACGGGAAGCCGGTGATCCGACCGGAGAATTTGTCGGAGATGGATCCGTCGGAGATTCTGGTCCTGCCGGGGAAGAAGCAGAAGGGAAAGAGAAAACGCATTCCGGTGAAGACTTTATATCGGGATCTGATGAGAGACACAATCATCCGAAGGGATCAGAATGCAGTTTACCGGTTAAGACTGGGCACGGAATTGCAGACGCACGTACACTATGCGATGCCAGTCCGGAATCAGCTGTACGATGCGATTGAGTACTATAACCAGATGGAAGAAACGGCACTGCGGCACAGGACAGAGAGAAGCAGTACGGGATCAGATTCCAGCGCTTTTCTGTCCGGATTCCGTAAGGACGACCGGCTGATTCCAGTTTTCACGCTGACGATTCATTTCGGGCCGGAACCGTGGGACGGACCATTGTCTCTTCATGATAGGATGGAAGTGAAAGATCCGGAAATTCTGAAATATATTCAGAACTACCGGATTCATCTGATTGAACCGGCGAGACTGAGCAGAGCAGAATTGGAGAAATTCCAGAGCAGCTTCCGTGAAGTGATGGGATGCATCAAGTACTCTGAGGACGAGAAGGCGCTGGAAGAATTTATGAAGGATAATCCGCGGATGAACATGGACATCCGCGCAGCGAGGGTAATCGGCATGATGACGGGAACGGAAATCGGATACGAGGAAGAGAAGGAGGGAAAGATCAACATGTGCAAGGCAATCGAGGATATGATGCGGCATAGTCAGGAAAAGGGGCATGCGGAAGGCAAAGAAGAAGAGAGACAAAAGATACTGGATTCTCAGGCCAGGCTGGTAAAAGCCGGTCGCATGCAGGCGGTGGATGTGGCAGAGAGTTTGGGTGTGTCTGTCGAGACAGTGCTGGCCGCTGCGGCGAAAAACTGATCAATGACAGGAATATATTGCAGATGGAATGATCGGGCTCCGGAGTAATCCGGAGCCTTTCAAAGAGGAGGGAAGCGGCCGGAGAGAAATCCTGTCACAATAAGAGGCGGTTGGTACCAGGTACGATTAAATTTTGAAGTGCACCATACAGGTTGGCTTCGATAGGATTCATACCGCTTGCGATCCACACCTTCTTCTTGCCACAATCAATGCAACCAATTGTTGCATTCAAAAGGGGGCATCCAATGGAGAAGGAGAAGGTGGTACAGGTAATTCCGGCGCGAAAGGCGGACGATGATGTAGAGCAGAAGGAGAAATTAAGGGTGGCGGCATACTGCCGCGTCTCCACAGAGCAGGAGAAGCAGCTCGGTTCCTTCGAAAATCAGGTAGAGTACTATACGCGGCTTATTGAGGAGGAAGCAGACTGGAAACTTGCCGGGATCTATGCGGATGAAGGTATTTCGGGAACGGGGACGCGCAAGCGGAAGGGCTTCCAGCGGCTTATGGATGACTGCGAAGCCGGGAAGATTGATTTCGTCATCACGAAATCAATTTCACGTTTCGCTCGGAATACAGCTGACTGCCTTGTGTATGCACGTCGTTTGAAAGACCTGGGTATTCCCATTCTGTTCCAGAAGGAAAGCATTAATACGATGGAGGCATCCGGAGAACTCATGTTCACGATTCTGTCCTGCTTTGCGCAGGAGGAGAGTCGAAGCATCTCAGAAAACACGAAGTGGGGAATCCGAAGCAAATTTCAGCAGGGAATCCCGCATGTGAACACGCTCCGTTTGTATGGATTCGATAAGGGTTCAGACGGGCAGCTTCGTGTGCACCCTGAGCAGGGGGCCGTGGTGGCGCGGATTTTTCGGGAATATCTGGAGGGATATGGAACAGCGGATATCGCGCGCCACCTGCGGCAGGAAGAGGTCCCCGGGACGACCGGCGTGTGCTGCTGGTCTTCGAACACCGTGCGGCGAATGCTGCAAAATGAGAAATATAAGGGTGACCTTCTGCTTCAAAAGTACTATACGGTTAGCTTTCTGACGGGCGAATGCGTGCGCAATGAAGGCGCTCTCGATCAGTATCTCGTAACGGACGCGCATGAAAGCATTGTCCCGCGTCTCGAGTGGGAAGCAGTGCAGGAAGAGACGCGTCGTCGCCGCGCATATTGTCGTGCGTTTCATATTCAGAAGCTTGAGGCGGAGGATCCGCTGTTTAACAAAATCCACTGCCGGGCTTGTGGCAGCATGGTGGTGCGAGGGTATGGAAAGAAGGGACGGGCACCCTTTCGACGTTGCCGTGCTTCCTGCAGAAAGCATTGCGGGACAATGACGCGGACGGTGTTTACCGAGGATGAACTGCATCTTTCGATGTGGACCGCCGGGCAACGGCTGTGGGAACAGCGCGCGGAGAGACTTCCGAAATGGCGTGCGAGGCTTAAAAGCCCAGAAGCCTCACCACTGGAAAAGGTACGGGCACAGCAGATGATTGACTGGATGGAGCATTGGACGGATACGGAGGAAAAACGACTGACAGATGAGCAGATTCGACGGACTCTTCGGTATATGATTGCCGGAGAAGGGGAGTTTATTGTGTACTTCCTTGATGGGAGTGAAGTGAAGGTGAGCGTGTGAAGATGCATGAAGAACGGACATCGAAGGAAACAAGGGCAGTGCCGTATCAAGAAGAACCATTCCAGTCGGTTGGGAGTATATCCGCGGCTTTGCCGCTCCTCGGTATGAAGCCGAAACGAAGCCGATGATCACCATTGCTGAAGCGGCACAGAATGTGCTGCTTGGGAAGTATGAAAACGGCAAGAAGAGAAGGAAAGCTCTTCAGACGCTCGGCCTTGATGCCGATGCCGTCCAGAGAAGATTAAACGATCTGGTGAAGGGCGCGAAGGCGGAGTACGTTACCATGAATTCGGGAGATACGCTTTCACAGATCGTGGAGCGTTATGACATAAGTGTAGCGGCCATCATCAAGCTGAACAGTGCACTCATCAAGAATCCGGACTGCATCCGTGTGGGATGGAAGATAAGGGTAAAGTAAAAAGGAACAGCTATTAGGATACTGGGAGAACCAATTGGCACTCGGGGTCATACTTGTCGCACGCATATACAATGTTATAGCCGCTTTTTCCTTGATCCTGCATCCTTATCCAAATGGATCCGGCTTTTAATGTGACGGTCTGCCCCGCTAAATCAAAGGAGCGTATTCCGGGCCGAACACCATCCCATTCATGCAGCTTATTTTCATCAATTTTCCCAGTTTCCATAAACTCATATTGTAATTGGGAATAATAGCTTCTTACATTTGCCCAGTCTGTAGCCACTCTTGCTTTATGCAGTTGCTGACTAAAAATGGGTATGGAAATGGCCACAAGGATTCCGATGATAGCGACTACGATTAAGAGTTCGGCTAATGTAAAGCCTTCGCCCCCAAAACTTTGATTTTTCTTTTTCACAGAGATTCACTTCCGATTTCATCTAAGCTCATTCCGCTATTATATATTGGGATTGCAGAATCTCAAATGAAATCTTTATGAAGAATAAAGGGGAGGGGGTTAGAATGAAAACGGTTGGTTTGAAAAAGTACCCACCATGGAATTGATCCACGGTGAGCACGCCTTTTTATGTGGCTTAATTTGTCTTTACCTTAACCCAATTTGAAGACCGATCAGTTGGGCTTGGTGCGCTTTGGACATTATCAGGGAAGTCCATAATATAAATAGAACCATCATCGTCAACGAAAAGATCGCCGCGTTGTACGGTCCTTGTCATGTTTCCATCCGTATCGACATTTTTCCTGGTCAGTACCGTTGAAGTTGGACTGATGCAGTCTGATGAGTAAAAATCATCTGGCGCATGCAGACCATCCTCTCTCGCTTTCCGTATATCTGGGCGTTTGTATTTTCAGTAATGCCCCTCAATGTTGCGCCTGACTATCCTGTTGCCATTCGGTGTTCCGAAGTTTACCATCATAATAATCGAAAGCTATGCTCATCTTCCTAGGAGTACCTATATCATGCAGCCTATTAATATTAAAACCGGAAGGAAGATTATCGGCTAAGCCGCTATACTGATGTCGCCTTTTTACTCAAAATGGCGACATCAGAAACTATTATCACAAATTCATGATCAGATAGCTCTTTATATGTTGCATTTCCAACGGCTTCTCCATTAGTTCCGGTTATTGCTAATGCCTGAGCTTCTGCATATGCATTTCTGATATTTGCCACCGTAGCAGCATCTCGTGCCTTTTCAAGCTGACTGCTGAAAATCGGTATTGAGATCGCCACGAGTACACCAATGATGGCGACCACAATCAAGAGTTCTGCGAGAGTAAATCCTCGGTCACATTTTCGCCCTTTAAAAATATACAAAAACACCGACAAAATGCGATGTTGTATTGTTAATTTACATCCTAAATTTACTGCATCGAATGGCTGTCTGCAATAAGGTTTTGCTGCAGGCAATCCACAAAAATCAAGCTTGGTTTTGGCACTTTTCGTATTGCCGGAAACTGCTTTGACTTCCACCAGCGTGCATTCGCCTTTATAGCGAATCACAAAGTCCACTTCAAGACCGGAGTCTTTGCGAAAGTAATAGAGCTTACGTCCCATCTTCGTAAAGATATCTGCGATCAATCCCTCAAAGATAGCACCCTTATAGCTGAAGAGGTTTCCCTGTAGGATGTCGAACTGCGTACCATCTTCCAGCATGGCAACGAAAAGCCCCATATCCCGCATATAGACCTTGAACGTATCCTTCTCAGCATTCCCGTCCAGCGGAAGTTCCGTTATGACCAGATTGTAGCAGCGGGCAATGATGCCGGCATCTTCGATCCATTGCAGACTTCCTGCAAATTTGGATGCTGTTGCGCCCTTTTTTACAACCGAATATTGACCGTGATGGGAATTCTTCCGGTTCTGATCATTTACCCGTTCACGCAGAAATATTTCGTAAAGGGTATTGCAATTGGTGCCGTAAAGGGCTGATATTGAGAAGGGAATACTGAGAAATCGGTATTCCCTTTCTTTCACAGAAGCAATGAGCAGGATAGGGAAGGGAAAATTAAGACGATCAAGACATGGCTGAGAAATTCAGCGGACAGGAGGAAAACGTATATGCAGTATTTTGTTGATATCAATGCCAAAAGACCTGGGGCAGGGAGCAAGGAACATCCGTTTAAAACCATTCAGGCAGCCGCGGATGTAGCAATGCCGGGCGACGAGATTGTTGTGGCTCCCGGTATTTATCGGGAGTACGTGAATCCGAAGCATGCAGGAACGGAGACCTGCCGGATTGTCTATCGCTCTGAAGAGCCTTTGAAGGCAGTCATTACCGGTGCAGAGGAGCTGAAGGGCTGGGCGCCGGTAGAGGGCGAGGAGAATGTCTGGACAACGCGCGTGAAGAACACGCTGTTCGGCGATTATAATCCCTACACGACAAAGGTGTCCGGTGACTGGTTCATTGCGACCATCACCGCGCATACCGGTGACGTCTATCTGAATCATAAATCCATGTATGAGGTGACGGATCGAAGTCAGGTGACGAAGCCGGAGCCGTCCCTTCTTTCCTGGGATCAGGAGTTCTCGGTTTACGTCTGGTATGCCGAGCAGGACGAGGAGAGGAATGAGACGGTGTTCTTTGCCAATTTCCAGGGCAAAAATCCGAATGAGGAGGAGATTGAGTTTTCTGTCCGCAAGGACTGCTTCCTTCCAAAGGAAGAGGGAATCGGTTTTATTACCCTGTCCGGCTTTACGGTACGTGAGGCTGCCACGCAGTGGGCTCCGCCGACCGCTTATCAGGACGGCATGATCGGCCCGCACTGGTCCAAGGGCTGGATCATTGAGGACTGCGAGGTTTATGAGTCCAAGTGCTCCGGCATTTCTCTTGGCAAATATCTGCAGCCGGATAACGACAATCGTTGGCTGAAATGGAAGTACAAGGACGGAACACAGACGGAGCGCGACTGCATTCTGCAGGCCAGCTATGAGAACTGGGACAAGGAGCATGTCGGCAGCCATATCATCCGCCGCTGCTCCATTCATGACTGCGGACAGACCGGTATTGTGGGACATCTTGGCGGTGTGTTCTCGGTCATTGAGGACAACCATATTTACAATATCAACAACAAGCAGAATCTTGCAGGAGCGGAGATCGGCGGCATCAAGATGCATGCGGCGATTGATGTCATCTTCCGCAGAAACCGGATTCATCACTGCACGAGAGGCATCTGGCTGGACTGGCAGGCACAGGGAACCCGTGTGACGCAGAACCTGATGTATGACAACAGTCTTGGTTTTGACCGATCACGGCTGAATAAAGAGAATATCGGAGAATTCCTTGGTGCACTCGGAGAGGATTTGTTCGTGGAGGTATCCCACGGACCGACTCTGGTGGACAACAACGTGTTCTTGTCTGACCGCTCCATCAAATATGCTTCGCAGGGAGGCGCCTTTATCCATAACCTGTTTGCAGGGTCCCTTCCCTGCATTGAAACCGGAACAGATAATGGTGCCCCGGACATCAAGTCTCAGCGATACACGCCGTATCATGCCATTCACGGAACGAGGGTTATTGGTTTTATGTCCTTCCTGCATGGAGACGTGCGGTTCTGCAACAACGTTTTTGTACAGAGACCGGTTTCTGCCTTGTTCCATGAGGTGCAGGCTTCCGTAGAGAAGGCAGAGGATCCTAACGCAAGGATGTGGGACACCATGAACTTTGATGTGGGAACCTTTGTCTACGATGAATATCCTACGGAAGAGGAATGGAAGAAGCAGTTCGAGGGCTATTGCGGCATGGGATCGAACAACCCGTATCCGAATAAGTATTACTCTCACCTGCCGGTCTGGGCGAAGGGCAATGTATATCTTGGTGGTGCAAAGCCCTGGAAGAAGGAAGCGGATGCTGTGGTGGATGACAGCTTTGTCCCGGAGCTTTCTCTGGAGGAAACCGAAGGCGGCATTCATCTTGTGACGAATCTTGCAGATTATGTGAAGAATCTGCAGGAGGGAGTGATCAGCACCAATGAGCTTGGAATGGCCTTTGAACCGGAGGAGCGGTTTGAAAATCCGGATGGCTCAGAGATCATTTTCAACCAGGATTATTTCGGTGAGCACCGGAACCCTGCAGCTATGCCGGGGCCGTTTGCTACGGAAGACGGCTGGAAGCAGAACCTGTAATGCAGGTGACGCAGATAATGAAACGCAGAAGCGCACGCTGAAGGATTCCGCATACTGGTATCGCTCTGTGATCGAAGACAACGGTGCTCAAATCTGACGAAAGCACTGTGAAGCATTTGGAGAGTTTTTGCCAGAGTTCACAAAAATTGTATACAAAGATACAAAAGGTTGACGCGGCAGGAATCCGGTGCTATAACATCAACTGTCAGAAGCAATACAATCTTAAATTAAGGAAATGGACAATGGGGTCCGGACACAATGGTGGTGTCTGGACCCTGTTTTGCGTTTCCGGGAAACCGCACCTGCGGATTACCCATCATGATGCCGCAAGCTGCGGCGGGAGGAAGTCATGAGTAAAGCAGTCGTATACGGGCTTCGGCCGGACGAGGTGCCGCTTCTGCAGAAGGAACTGGAAGAGCTGCAGAGGAAGGGGCACGAACTGGAAATCGTCACCACGCCGGAGTATCTGACCAAGGACAACACATCACTCGCCGAAGGCGCAGATGCCGTTTTAATTGTGGCAGCCTGCAAGATTACCGAAGAGGTAGCGGAAGGCCTGCACCGGGCCGGCGTCAAGTACATCCTGACAAGATCCACGGGCTTTGACCAGATCAGCAAAGAGGCCATTCAGAAATATGGAATCCGGGCAGCCAATGTTCCGGTCTACAGTACCAATGCCGTACCGGAATTTACGGTGCTCCTGATGCTGGCACTTGTTCGGAAGTGGAAGCCGATGGAGAAGAAGCTTGCTCATCAGGATTTCACGCTCGGGGGTGTTCAGGGAAAGGAGCTTGGCTCCATGACTCTGGGACTGTTCGGAACCGGAAAGCTTGGAATCAAAACCGCGGAAATCCTTCATGCAATGGGCTGCACGATTCTGGCAAGCTCCCCGCATGAGAAGGAAGAGGCCAAACCCTACGTGACCTACACGACACAGGAAGAGGTCTTCCGGAAATCGGATCTTCTGTTTTTCCACTGTGTGCTGAATGACGCAACGAAGAAAATGGTCAACCGCGAGACGATTGCGAAGATGAAGGACGGCGTCTATCTTGTCAATACGGCAAGAGGCGGTCTCGTTGATTTCGAAGCGGTTCTGGACGGACTCAAATCCGGGAAAATTGCAGGCTTTGCCAGCGATGTCTATGACAAGGAAGCTCAGTTCATTCGGATGGACCTGACGGGAAAGGAAATCGAGGATCCGGTTCTGAGGGAACTTCTGTCCAGGGACGATGTGATCCTGACGCCGCATGTGGCGTTTTTTACGGAAACCAGCGTATCCAATCTGATCCGGCTGTCTCTGGAGAGCCTGATTGAGTTTGAGGAAACCGGACACTGCGAGCGTGAGGTTTACCGCACAGAGTAAAGGAAAAGCTTCCACCGGGAAGAAATGTCTGCAGGAGCAGAGATCCGAAAAACTTTATAGAGAACGAAAGCAATGGCGCTTTCCTTACCGGAAGGTGCCGTCTGTGTGTTCATTTTGCAGGAGCCTCCGGAGGGAAAAGCGGAGGAAGGAGCGTATATTATGAGTACACAGACACAAGAACAAAAGGAAACCAAGCTTCGAACAGAAGCGACACTCGCAGAATCGCTGGTTCTGATGGCCGTTGTCATCGCCTGGCTGGTCATCTGCGTCAGAAGCGGTGCAAGCCTTGCTATCCCGATGCTTTGCACCTGGGCAATTATCTTCTGCTTCTGCAAGATCCGGAAGATTGATTTTGGCAAAATTCAGACGGCAATGTTCGACGCCATCCGCTCGGCACTCGGCGCGATCATGATTCTCCTTGTCGTCGGTGTGATGGTAGGTACCTGGATTGCTTCCGGTACCATTCCGACCATCATTTATGTGGGCCTTCGGCTGATCAATCCGCAGTTCTTCCTTCTGTGCGCGCTGATCATCTGCTCGCTCCTCTCCCTGGCAACGGGTACCTCCTACGGAAGTGCAGGCTCTGCCGGAATTGCCATGATGGCAATCGGCGAGGCAATGGGAATTCCGGCCGGCATGACGGCAGGTGCCGTGCTCTGCGGTGCGCTGTTCGGCGACAAGCTTTCCCCGTTCTCGGATACGACGAACATGGCTCCTGCAATGGCAGGCGGTGAGCTGTTCAAGCACATCAAGTCCATGCTTTACACCACAATTCCGACCTATGTCATCAGCGCGGTACTGTTCACGGTTCTGGGCCTTCGCTATGGCAGTGCCAACTACGATCCGACTCTGATCAATGAAACCTGCGAGGGAATTCGTGCCAACTTCAACATTTCCCCGCTGACGATGATTCCTGTAGCTGTTGTTATCGTTCTTCTGATTCTGAAGGTAGATGCTGTTCCTGCGATTCTTCTGGGAGGTATTGCAGGCCTGATCGCAGCAGTTCCGCTGCAGGGCCAGAGCTTTGTAGATATGCTTGGCATCGCTTACAACGGCTTTGCCATTGAATCCGGAAGCGAGCTGATCGATAAGCTGTTAAATCGCGGCGGTATCATTTCCATGACCTCAACCGCTTATGTCATGATCTTTGCAGTCGGCCTTGGCGGAGCGCTGGAGAAGCTTGGCGTTCTTCATCACCTCACCGATCCTGTGGTCTCCAAGATCCGCAGTATCCCTCAGCTGGTTGGTTCTACCATGATTGTTTCCTATGCATGCGGCATGATCGGCTGCACAATGGCAATGGATCACGTTCTGACCGGCAAGATCATGGCCCCTGTTTACAAGGAAAAGGGTGTTGCACCGGAGGTTCTTTCCAGAACGATGGAGGACTGCGGCACCGTTGGTGCGGTTTTGTATCCGTGGCACACCTCCAGCATTTACTTCTGCGGAGTTCTCGGTGTGACCTATCTGCAGTATTTGCCCTATGCGTTCATGAGCTACCTGGCTCCTGTTGCTGCTATGCTCTGTGCGCTGACAGGCTTTGGCATCTTCTATTCGAACAGAAAGCTGGCAGAGAAGTCCTTTACGAAGCTCCCCGGAGCAGGAAAGATCGAGGAAGAGAAGAAGCCGGCAGCTGGAACGGTTTGATGCAGCAGCTATTCCTGACCGGTATTTCGGAATCAGGGAAAGAGTAAGCCGCACAATTCAGTGAATTTATTGGATATGGAACAGCTTCCCCGGAAGAATACTCCGGGGAAGCTGTATGTAAAACAACAAAAATGAAACAGTAGAAATAATTTTGGAAAAAGAAAACGAGAACAACAGGAGGATATGTGATGAAACAGGATTTTGATTTGCTGGCGGGCGCAAAGCATCTGAAGGATGTTCCGGTATCCGGAATTCGTACGATTATGAATAAGGCCGCAGCACTCCGGGCAGAAGGGCATGATGTGATTCCATTCAGTGCAGGCGAGCCGAGCTTTAATACGCCGGAGCCGATTACACAGGAAACCATCAAGGCACTGAATGCGCATATGACACATTATCCGGCAAACTGGGGCCAGCTCACTCTGCGGAAGGCTGTTGCAGAAAAGGTGAAGAAGGACACGGGCGTTTCCTATGATCCGGCAACGGAAATCCTGATTACCTGCGGCGGCGCAGAGGGATTGAATGACTGCATCTGTTCTGTCGTGGATCCGGGCGATGAGGTCATTATTTTCAAACCGGCATTTATCAACTATGAGGCACTGGTCAAGGAGTGCGGCGGCAAGGTCATTGATGTCAATCTGAAGCCGGAAAATGGATTCGAGATTAACATCGAGGATGTCGAAGCAGTCATTACCGATAAAACCAAGCTTCTGGTTCTGAATTCTCCGAACAACCCGACCGGCGTGGTTTACAGCAGGACGCAGCTTGCGGAGCTTTGCGCGCTTGCGGTAAAGCACAACTTCCTGATTCTCTCGGATGAGATGTACAGCAGCCTGACCTATGACGACGCGGAGTTTTATTCGGTGGCATCCTTCCCGGGAATGAAGGAGCACAGCCTCATTGTCAATGGCTTCTCCAAAACCTATGCGATGACAGGCTGGAGACTTGGCTATGTGACGGGACCTGCCAGGCTGATGCCGGTGCTGGTCAAGCATCATCAGTATGTGACGACCTCCATCACGACCTTCATCCAGGAGGGGGCAGCAGCTGCGATGAATCTTCCGGAAACGATGAAGGATGTGGAAGAAATGCATGCTGAATTTACGAAGAGGCGTAAGCTTGTGATGGAGGGGCTGGACCGGATTCCGAAGCTGTCCTACATTGCACCGCACGGCGCGTTCTACATCATGGTGGATGTCAGCAAAACCGGAATGACCGGGGAGGAATTCGCAGAAAAGCTTCTGTATGAGAAATATGTGGCAACCGTCCCGGCAATTTGCCTTGGCAGCCACTGCGGTGATTTTGTCCGTTTCAGCTTTGCCACCGATGAGGAGAGAATCCGCGAGGGCCTGAAGCGGATCGAAGAATTTTTACAGTAAAAAGGAATATTGAGAATATGATTACACAGATGATGCAGCTGATGGGAGAGATGCTGCTTCTCATGCTGACGGGCCTTCTGATCCGGCGCATCGGCATTGTCACAAATGAAGGCCGCAAGTGCCTGACCGATCTGATTCTGTATGTCATTCTGCCGTGCAACATTGTAAGGGCCTTTATCAATGAGGCGGACAGCGTTGCCGGGATCGGGAGCGCATTGGGGCAGGTCCTTCTGATTGCGGTACTGATTCAGGTGCTGTGTACGGTGATGGGCTATGTTTGCTACCGCAGGATGAATGACGGGGAGAAGCAGGTCTATCAGTATGCGACCGTCTGCTCCAATGCCGGATTCATGGGAAATCCTCTGACGGAGGCGGTGTTCGGTGATCTGGGACTTTTATACGCTTCGATTTATCTGATTCCGCAGCGGATTGTCATGTGGACGGCGGGTGTTTCCTATTTCAACCGGGATTCCGATCGAAAGGGCCTGGTGAAAAAGGTTCTGGTACATCCCTGCATGATTGCAGTCTACATCGGAATGCTCCTGATGCTGACAAGAATTCCGCTTCCCGGCTTTATGGACAAAACCGTTACCGCGCTCTCCTCCTGCACCACGGCAATGACGATGGTGTATATCGGTACGATTCTCTCGGATGTGGACTGGAAGACGATGGTGACGGGGAAGCAGATTTATTTTGCCCTGCTGCGGCTCATTGTGATTCCTCTCATTGTCTGGCTGCCCTGCCTGTTCCTGCACGTGGATCCGCTGATCACCGGCGTGTCGGTGTTCCTTGCGGCCATGCCGGCAGGCTCCACCACCTCGCTTCTTGCTGCCAAGTACGGAGCGGATGAGGATTCCGCCGCAAAGTGCGTCGTCTTTACAACGGCGCTGTCGGTGGTCACGCTCCCGCTGTGGGGGGCCCTTACACTCGGAATGGCCGGATGACCATTCCGAGTGTTTCGAGCAGGCGCAGAAGGAGCGCGCTTCTTCTTTTAATTTATTCACGGAACCATGAGCGGACATCTTCGCCGCTTTCCCGGGCATTCAGAAAGGCACCGAGGAAGGAGGAGAAGCGGTCCGCTCCTTTTTCATTCATGTGTCCTACGTCACTGTAATTCTCGTTGCCGGAGGGATCGAAGTACTCCGGGAGAATCAGATTGAAGTCGTAGAAGTCAAATCCGTCCTCTGCGAAGATTTCGGCGATTGTCCGGTCCGTGGCGAGGTAGTCCTCCAGCCTGTAAATGCTGAGCCAGTTGGGATAGGGAACAACCATCACGGTCAGTGCTACGTTGTTTTCTGCACAAAGCTCGCGAATCCGGATCAGCTCACTGCGGTTTTCCTCCGAAATGGACAAATCCTGCAGAGAGACCGCGGTCTTGTCCCATTCCGCTGCCTCGTCCCAGGTGATGAAGGAAAGGTCGGGGCTTAATGCCTCCTGAGAGGGAAGAAAGCCCTGTGCGGTCCGATGGCCCGCGGTGTCAAGAAGCTTGCCGGAGAGCTTTTCCTTCAGATTCAGGGAGAGAGAGGCGGTCCGGTTGTAGACCCAGGGCGTCAGATAGGTAAGGCTTGCCGGCTTTCCGAAGAAGGCCGGAGAGGTCATGAACGTGAAATCATCGGCAATACGGCGGCGGATGCTGGGCTCGGTGACGGCCTTGGCATGCCAGTAGCTCTGATCTGCGCGGAAGTTGTCACTCCGGTCAAGGTCCAGAATTTCATGGTCAATCACGAGGAACGCATTCCGGATATGGAAATCGCGGATGGCAGTTTGAATGGCATCACACGAATTGGCTAGTGACTGCATATTGGTCGCCATGTTGTAGGAAGCTCCTCCATGCGCTTCATCCAGTACCGCAGGATTGATGCCCTGCAGACACTGGGAGGTGCCGACATAGACGGTGTCGATCTGAGTGTTTTGGCGAAAATTCCGCCACATTTCTTCAGAGGGACCCAGATACGGCTCAAGAAGCCAGGAGAGAACACTGTTTACAAGGAGCAGGACAGCAAGGAGAGTGACGCATTTGAGAACGGTGCGGGATTTTCTGGGGGCCCTTTGCTGGGGAGAAAGATATCCTGGATTTTTTGCAAGTGGAGATTTTTTGGGGGTGTCAGAAGTTTGCATACAGGAACCCTCCCGCGGATTCGGTGAACAGGAATGAAGCCATCACCAGAAGCATCATGAAGAGAATGAGGAGAATTTCCGGAAGGAAATGCGCATGGGAAATTTCCAAAAGAGCATCCCGCCCGCGCTCGTTCTGAACACTGATGCCAAAGACGATCAGCAGCGCTAAAAGAGCAACGACATATCCGCCCGCGATGTTGAACAGGGTGGAATGTGCGACAATCTCCGAGAAAATGCTGCTTTTCAGCTCCCAAAGGCGGAAATCGGTCAGCGTGACCACAAAGGCATGCATGCAGTTTGAAAACTGACTGATCCGGTCAAAATACCATCCGATGTTTACGATGACGAAGGTTCGAAGAATCCGGAACACATGGAAGCTTCGGGAAGCGGTATTCATGCGGAGCCTGCCGGCAAGATTCTTCCAGAACGGTTCGGTAAGGTCGGAGAGCGCGATGACGAGTCCGTTGTAGAGGCCCCAGAGAACGTAGTGAAGCTGCGGACCATGCCAGATGCCGACAACGAAGAAGACAACGAGGTTGGCAATCCCGGCGGGAAGAACACGGCCGAAGTGTTTGCCGAAATGCTTCGTGCACCACTTGCCGAAGCGCTGCATCGGCTTCAGCAGAGCGAACGGGTAGAACAGGTAATCGCGCATCCATGCGCCGAGCGAGATGTGCCAGCGGCGCCAGAAATCCCCGAGGGAGGTGGAGAAGTAGGGCTGGCGGAAGTTCGGGTCCAGCTCAATGCCGAACAGGAGCGAGACGCCGGAAATGATATCGATGCCGCCGGAGAAATCCGCATACTGCTGGGCAGAATACAGGAGAATGGCGAATACAACAAGACTTCCCGGGAGGCGGGAGGTGTCGCAATCCAGGACCGAGGCAATGCTGCCGGAGAGCATGTCGGCGATGGCGTACTTCTTCATAAGGCCGAAGAGAATGAGAAGAAGGGCGCGCTTCATCCGTTCCTTTTCGCAGTGATTTTCCCGGAAAAACTGTGGGCGAAGGCGGTCATAGCGCCCGATCGGACCCTGCAGAAGCTGCGGAAACCAGGAGACGAACAGGAGAAAATGCAGGAAATTCTGCTCCGCGGGATACTTGCTGTTGTACTGGTCCACCAGATAGGAGATGGACTGGAACGTATAGAAGGAAATGCCGAGCGGAAGAAGAAGCCCTGAGAACGCAGGAATCAGCGCGGTGAAATATTTCAGCCACGCAAGGATTCCGAAATTAAGAAGCAGGACGAGGGCAAGAATTCGCCGCTTTCGGGCGGTCATCCTTTTTTTGGCGGCTTTCCGCTCGGAGGGAGAGGAAAAGCCTGCCTTCTTTTGTCTGCTATAGGCAGCATCCTGCATGGAAAGCAGGAGTCCTCCGCCCCAGACCGTGAATGCGGTGAGAAGAAGGAGAACAATAGCGCCTTTGCTGGTGAAGACATAGAAGCCAAGACTTGCCAGGAGCAGAACCGCCCACTGAAATCTGCCCGCTGTCCGAAAGAGCCGGGGCAGCAGGAAGTAGAGTGTGAGCAATATTGAAATAAAAAGAAAATACTGTAATGAGAATAATTCCATAATGCTGGTATTTTACCATAGGAAGGCAGGAAAAAGGGCTATCTTGTAGCTGAACTCTGCAGACAGAATGGGGAAATCCAAGGACGAGGCGCAGGAATTGGGCTACAATGAAGAATATTGGCACGGCTGCAGCGGGGGAAGAACCGGTGCGGATGAGGAAGGGCCGGCGAAAGAAAGGCCCGCCGGGAAAACCGGCACACAGGGAACAGTCCATGGAAAAGGGATAACAGGCAAGGGGGAAACTTATGAAGAAAACAGAATTGACAGCACTTCTGGAGGACATGTCTTTGGAAGAGAAGATCGCCCAGATGGTGCAGGTGTATGGCTCCTGCTATCTGGAGGATGAAGAAAGCGCGGTGACAGGACCGCTGGCGGCGCTGCCTGTCTCGGAGGATGGGAAAACGCAGCTGGTGGGAACCGTTCTCGGAACCGGAGAGGCGAAGAGCCTGATCCGGCTGCAGAAGGAGAATCTGGCACGGCAGCCGCATCACATCCCGATGATGTTCATGATGGATGTCATTCACGGAATGGCAACGATTTTCCCGGCACCGATCGCGCAGGGGGCAACCTTTGATCCGGCGATGTATGAGAAGGCAATGTCGGCTGCGGCAAAGGAAGCGGCGGCTTCCGGCCTGCATGTCACGTTCTCCCCGATGTGCGACCTAGTCCGTGATGCGAGATGGGGGCGTGTCGTGGAGTCCACCGGCGAGGATCCGTATCTGAATGGAGAGATGGCGGCGGCTGCGGTCCGCGGTTTTCAGGGAGAGAAACGAGAGGATATCCGCAAAAAGGGCCATGTTTGTGCCTGTGTGAAGCACTTCGCCGGTTATGGCGGGGCCGTGGGCGGCCGCGATTATAATGCGGCGGAGATGTCGGAGCGGACCTTCCGTGATTTCTACCTGCCGGGTTACCGGAAGGCGATCGAGGCGGACGCCGGGATGGTCATGACATCCTTCAATCTGCTGAACGGAATCCCGGCCAGCGTGAATCAGAGGCTGATGCGCGGGATCCTCCGGGAGGAGCTTGGCTTTGACGGCGTTCTGATCTCAGACTATGCGGCGCTTGCGGAGTCGATTGTGCATGGGTGCTCTGCCGATGAAGAAGAGGCGGCCCGCAAGGGTGTGGAGGCCGGTGTGGACATCGACATGATGAGCACGGTCTATGCTTCCGGTCTGAAGAAGCTGGTTGAAGCCGGAGAGGTGCCGGAATCGCTTGTGGATGAATGTGTCCTTCGCATTCTGGAACTGAAAAATGAGCTGGGCCTGTTCGAGAATCCGTATAAGGATGCCGATCCGGAGGAGGAAAAGAAGCTTCATCTGTGCAAAGAGCACCGCGAACTTGCAAGAAGGAATGCAGAGGAATCCTTTGTTCTTCTGAAAAATGAGGGAGAAAAACCGCTTCTTCCCCTCGAGACGGGCGGGAGGCAGGAGAAAATCGCCTTCATCGGTCCTTATGTGAACCGGAAGGAGATGAACAGCAGCTGGGCGATTACCGGAAATCCGAAGGACAATGTGACCATCCGTGAGGCAGCAGAGCGTGTGTTCGATGAAGGAAGAACCTTCTATGCGGAGGGCTGCGCAATTCTTGGCAAGGAGGATGCAGGGCAGCTCATTGGGACACCTGAGTATCCGATGAAGGAGCTTTCTTTTGAAGAAGAGGAAAAGCTCCTCCGGGAAGCACTGGAAGCGGCCGAAAAGGCGGATGTCGTCATTCTGTGCCTCGGGGAGCATTACCTGCAGACGGGAGAAGCGGCAAGCCGCGCAGACATCACGCTTCCCGGCGTGCAGATGAATCTCCTTCGCCGTGTGTCGGCGGTCAACCCGAACGTGGTTACGGTCCTGTTTAACGGAAGGCCGCTGGATCTTCGGGAGGTTTCGGAACGGTCCCGGTCGGTTTTGGAGGTGTGGCTTCCGGGAACGGAAGGCGGAAATGCGATTGTGAATACCCTGACCGGCAGGAACAATCCGCAGGGAAAGCTTCCGATCAGCTTCCCCTGGTGCGTGGGACAGGTTCCCGTCTTCTACAACACCGGCAGTACGGGAAGACCGTACTACGAGGGCTGCAGAGACAAGTTCATCTCCAAATATCTGGATATTCCGAACAAGCCGCTGTATGCGTTCGGATGGGGGCTTAGCTACACGACGTTTGAGATTTCCGGGGTAAAGTTTGAAAGTGACATTGATATGTCACTTTCAAACAGCAGCAACGGTGCTGACGCACCGGCTGCCGCATTCGGCAAAACCGCCTGCGCGGATTTTGCCTCAGCGGGGTATCAGCTTGAAAGTGACATTCTGAGGACGAGGACAGAGCGTCCGTCAGAGGAGCCTTCTGTGGGAGAAAAGCCAGGGAATACGGCAGAAAATGACAAGTTGACCGCATCAGTCATCGTGACAAACACCGGAAAATGCGTGGGAACCGAGACCGTGCAGCTCTATCTTCAGGACGTTTCGGCTTCCGTTCCAAGGCCGGTGAAGGAGCTGAAGGGCTTCCGGAAGGTGACGCTTGCGCCCGGGGAGAGTGCGGAGGTTTCCTTTGTAATCGAAGAGCCGATGCTGCGCTTTACAAGAGAGGACAATACCTTTGGCAGCGAGCCGGGGCGGTTCCGCGTCTGGATTGCGGACTCCAGTGAAACCGGCGAGGCGAAGGAGTTTTATCTGGAGAAATAGTAAAAATTGCCCTGTGCGAAACAGTTACAAAAAAGAACCGGAACGGCTTCCTGCTCACTGCGGGGAACGGTTCCGGCTCTGCAAATGCACGTTCCGGATTGTTTCAGGAGGGAACCGGAAGCGGCGCTTTTTGTAGGGGGAGGGGCTGCAACAGGGCTGCAGCCCGGTTATGAAAAAGAAAAGTTGTAATTGTGTGTCAGATGCTTGCTTCATCTGACATTCTTCAGGTTAAAACCGTCCTGTGAACAAACTGTGTTCAGAGTGTGGGAATTCTGTGAGAAGTTTGAAAGTGACATCGATATGTCACTTTCAAACAGCAGCATCGGTGCTGAGGCACCGGCTGCCACATTCGGCAAAACCGCCTGCGCGGATTTTGCCTCAGTGAGGTATAAGTTTGTAAAGGAATTCGAAAATGGCATAGCTCTTCCATTCCATTGAGGGGAACACACGTTCTACTCCTCGTGACTGTCGCCGGTCGCATAATCAATAACAACCCCAGGCTGAACATTGTAAAGAAAAACATGATATTCAATGCCTTCTCCCTGATCCTCCACGGAGTAGGCCTCCATTTCCACACCGCGGGCAACCAGCTCGTCCCCCTTGAAGTAAGGCGTCACGCGGTACAGAACGTGATTCGTGGTGTCTTCCAGATAGCGGATCACCGGTTTCTCATAGGCCAGCATGACCTCCTGATTCAGGTGCTGTGTTCCGGTGATCAGATTTTTCTCATTGGCATTCTGACCGGCAAGGCTGAAGGCAATCAGATGGCTGCGGTTGTACAGCTTCCCGCCGTCAATGAGGTCCGGGTAATCCACACTGTGCCAGCCGCTCGGGTGGACCATGCTGATATCTCCCCGCGGCTGTGTGGGCATCATCGAGGTATCCAGCATAGCTACGGCGGGGCCGCAACGGCCCAGCTCATCCAGATCACTGTAGTGATCGCCCTGTATATGCGTGAGATCGTACGCGTTAAAATCCGGGACGCTGTCATGAAGAATGACGACGTCGTCTCCGGAGTACTCCGGAATTTCCTCCGGAGCTGAGGTGACGATACTCTGAGAAAATTCGGCGGCGTCCGAATCTGCACTCAGACCCTGCCCGTTAGCAGCCTTTTGCTCTGCATCAATTTCCTGTGTCTGAGCAGCTGCCGAACCCGCATTTGCTCCCTGCTCCCCGGGCTCCTTCGACTGCGCACCCTGATCCTGTTCCTGGAAAACTTCCTCACCAGTCAGCTCCTGCCAGATTTCATTCTTGAGTTCGGGCGAACCGAAGGTCAGCCCTGCTCCCAGAACGAGCAGGATGAGAAGAGTACGGAGAGTGGAGCGGCCGCTTTGGCGGCGCCTGGAATGCTTCATGGTTAGTCTGACTTCCTTTCGTCTTTGGAAAGTGAACGGCGGCAATGATTTACGCGCGTATCAAATCTGTATCTGATGTCGGCAGGGCATGCTTTATGAGGAGATCTGCGGAAGCCTGCACAGGCAGCATATTGATTCTAGAACAGAATTTCGGGCAGCGGTACCCCCGAAACTTTCTCCGGCCCGTTGAAGGAATCCCGCGGGAGCAAGTATAATGTGAGACAGGAAAATGCAGGGGGCTTCCTGCATTCTGAAAATGACAGCATCAGCTGCGGGAGTTAGCAGAATCTTCCTGCGGCGCGGAGGAAATTTTGAGCGAATACATTCATAACATTCTGGAACTTTTGGAGCGGTCGGCGGAGCGCTTCCCGGATCGTCCGGCATTCGGAGATCCCGACAAGGACATTACCTTCCGGGAGCTGGTCCGGAAGGCAAGGGCAGTGGGAGAGCTCCTGTCAAAGGACGTTGCGATTGAAAGTCCGGTGGCCTTTTATCTGGAAAAGTCTGTGGACGCAGTGACTGCAATGTTCGGTGCGGTCTACGCGGGCGGCTTCTACAGCTTCATTGATGTGAGGCAGCCCGCGGCAAGGGCGCAGAAGGTCGTGGATGTGCTGGAGCCCGCGGTTCTGATCACGGATGAAGAGAATGCCGGGAAGGCGGCGGAGCTTGCCTTTTCCGGGAAGCGGATTCTCTTGAAGGATCTGCTGGCGCAGGCAGAAGAAAGTCTGCAAAAGAACAATAAAATGACAGGAGTATCCGAGGACCCGGCAGCTTCTGAGGAGAAAGCAGAGGGTGCACAGGGCCTGGAGGAGCGGCAGCCGCTCCCGGCTGTGCTTGACGGAATTCGGAGGAATATGCCGGACACGGCTCCGCTCTATGTGAATTTTACAAGCGGCTCCACCGGGACGCCGAAGGGCGTGGCGGTCTGCCACAGGAGCGTGATTGAATTCATTGCGCATTTTGTTCCGCTGTTCCATATCACGGAAGAGGATGTCATGGGAAATCAGGCACCGTTTGATTTTGACGTGTCGGTCAAGGACATTTACAGCGGTCTGTACACCGGTGCGAAGGTGCAGATCATTCCGCGGGAGTACTTCAGCAATCCGACACAGCTGATGGATTATCTTTGCGGGAAGAAAACCACGGTCCTCATCTGGGCGGTCAGCGCGATGTGCTTTGTTTCTATTATGAATGCCCTGGATTACCGCACGCCGGGGACGGTGCGGGCGGTCGGTTTTTCCGGCGAGGTTATGCCCATCAAGCAGCTGAACGTCTGGAAGAAGTACTTGCCGGATGCGATGTATGTCAATCTGTACGGGCCGACAGAGATTACGTGCAACTGTACCTATTATGTACTGGATCCGCAGAAGGAATACGGGCTGGAGGAGATCATTCCGGCAGGAATTGCCTTTGAGAACGAGAAGGTTTTCCTTCTGAATGAAGAAAATCAGGAAGTGGATCCGTCCGATACGGCAAGCGAAGGAGAAATCTGTGTGGGCGGTACGTGCGTGGCCCTTGGCTATTACCGGGATCCGGAGCGGACGGATGCGGCCTTCGTCCAGAATCCTCTGAATGACCGCTATCCGGAGCGGATATACCGGACCGGCGATATCGGCCGGTATGACGCGAAAGGGAATCTGATCTATGTTTCCCGCAAGGATTTCCAGATCAAGCACCTCGGGCATCGGATTGAGCTCGGCGAGGTGGAGGCGGACACCATGGCAAGGGACGGTGTGTCCCGCGCCTGCTGCATCTATGATGCGAAGAAGAAACGCCTGATTCTGTTCTATACGGGAGAGCGGGAGAGAAAAGATCTCGAGAAGGAGCTGCGGGAGGTATTGCCGCCGTTTATGGTGCCGAACAAGACCATCCGGCTGGAGTCCATGCCGCTCAACAAGAATGGGAAAATCGACCGGCATGCATTGGAAGCCATCTATCAGGCACCTGCTGCCAGATAGAGATTCAGGAAAGCCTATATGACCAGACAGATGAACACGATGAAAAACGAAACGCTGATAGAAATTGCACAAAAATACGGGACGCCGTCCTATGTATTTGACACGAAGGCCCTGCAGGAGCGGATGCAAAAGATCTCAGAGATTGTCGGGGAGAAGGTGAAGCTCTGCTATTCCATCAAGGCCAATCCCTTTCTGATTCCGGCAATGCTGGAGGCTGTTCCGCATCTGGAGGTCTGCAGCCCGGGGGAGCTTGCCATCTGTGAAAGGCTGCAGGTACCGATGAAGGCGGTGGTCTATTCCGGTGTGAACAAGGAGCCCTCGGATGTCTTGCAGGCGGTGCGTGACGGTGTCGGCATCTGTACGGCGGAATCACTCCGTCACGTAAGACTTCTGCAGGCCGCGGCGAAGGGAGCAGGGAAAAAGGTCCCGGTTCTTCTTCGCCTGAATTCGGGCGCACAGTTTGGTATGTCGAAGGAGGACCTTCTGACGGTGATTCGAAACCGCAGGCGGTATCCGGACCTTGTGTTGGAGGGAATCCATTATTTTGCCGGCACGCAGAGGAAAAACAAAGATCTTCACCAGCAGAAGGAGGAGCTTCGGATGCTGAAGGAGCTGTTTTGTGAAATCCGTGAGACGGAGGGCTTTTCTCTGCGGAAGCTGGAATATGGACCGGGGCTTCCGGTGCCGCTCTTTGAGGGAGCGGATTTTTCAGATACGCTGGCACCGGTCAGAGAGCTGGCACCGGCCCTGAAGGAAGCGGCACAGTGGGCGGATCTCACCGTGGAGGCAGGACGCTTTTTTGCGACGGAGTGCGGCTATTACATCACAAAGGTCGTGGACAGCAAGACTGTGGAAGAGAAGAAGTACTGCATCGTGGACGGCGGCATCAACCATGTGAATTATCTTGGTCAGATCATGGGAATGAAGCAGCCGGTGATCCGGCATTTCCGGGGAAACGGCGATCCGGATGCCGATCCGGAGAGTGTGAAATATTGTGTGATTTCAGATACAGAGCCGGAGCTGCAATGTGAAAGCAGCAAAACTGGCGGGAAAGCTGTGGCATCTGGCACGGCGGTTTCTGCAAAGGAGAGAGCAGGAAAGCCTGCAGCCGTGCAGGCAGAATCGGAAGAAGAAAAGACGGACTGGGCGATTTGCGGGAGCCTCTGCACAACGAACGATGACCTTGTCCGGTCGAGAAGAATGGAAGAGCCGCTTCCGGGAGATCTTCTTGTTTTTGAAAATATCGGGGCCTACTCAGTGACAGAGGGAATCTATCTGTTCCTCAGTAGAAAAATGCCGCGAATTGTGTTATATAATGATATTTCGGATATTCGTCTGGCACGGGATTTTATGGATACGAGCCGCATGAATACCATTCAGGGGAAGCAGAATGAAATGAGCTGAATCATAAGGGAGAGGGTCAGGGGAGAACGAAAGCGCCGCAAAGGCACAGAAGACCTCGGCAATGCCCTTATTTGGAATGCCGCGAAGAGCTGCGGCAGGAAAGGATGAATATGGAAGAGCTGATTGAACTTTTACAGGACATCAAGGATGACGTGGATTTTGAACACTGCACCACGCTGATTGATGATGGAATTCTGGATTCCTTTGATATTCTGCAGATTATCAGTGCACTCAACGATGCGTATGATATTTCGATCCCGGCAGGAGAAATCGTACCGAAGAATTTCAACAGCGCGAAGGCACTGTATGAGATGGTGCAGCGGCTTCAGGAAGCGTAAGATTTGAAAGGGACAGATCCATATCACTTTCAAACGGCAGGATAACCGGAAGGACGCCGGGAATTTTGCAGGACGCAGGGAACGGACAAGAGGACAGTTAATATTATGAAGGAATTATCAAAGACCTATGATCCGCAGTCCATTGAGGACCGGATCTACGAGAACTGGGAAGAGAAGAAGTATTTTCACGCGGAAGTGGATCACACGAAGCTTCCGTTTACGATCGTGATCCCGCCGCCGAACATCACCGGCCAGCTTCACATGGGGCATGCACTGGATGAGACCATGCAGGATATCATCATCCGCTTCAAGAGAATGCAGGGATACAATGCACTCTGGCAGCCCGGAACGGATCACGCTTCCATTGCGACTGAGGTCAAGGTCATCAATGAGCTGAAGAAGCAGGGCATCACCAAGGCGGATCTCGGACGAGAGGGCTTCCTTAAGAAATGCTGGGAGTGGCGCGAGGAGTACGGTCACCGCATCGTGAAGCAGCTGAAGAAGCTCGGCTCCTCCTGTGACTGGGACCGTGAGCGCTTCACCATGGATGAGGGTTGCAACAAGGCCGTCACCGAGACCTTCGTGAAGATGCACGAAAAGGGCTGGATTTACAAGGGCAACCGCATTGTCAACTGGTGCCCGGTCTGCCAGACCTCCATTTCGGATGCTGAGGTGGAATACAAGGAGCAGCAGAGCCATTTCTGGCACATCAAGTATCCTTTGATCGAGGAGGACGGAAGCGTCAGCACGACACATTTCCTGGAGTTTGCGACCACACGTCCGGAAACCATGCTCGGTGATACGGCCGTTGCCGTCAATCCGGAGGATCCCCGCTACAAGGACCTGATCGGCAGGCAGGTCATGCTCCCGATTGTGAACCGTCCGATTCCGATTGTCGGCGACGAGCACGCAGATCCCGAGGAGGGAACCGGTGTTGTAAAGATTACGCCTGCACATGACCCGAATGACTTTGAGGTCGGCAAGCGTCACAATCTGCCGGTCATCAACATTCTGAACGACGATGCCACCATCAACGAGAAGGGCGGCAAGTATCAGGGCATGGACCGCTATGCGGCAAGAGATGCCATCGTGAAGGAACTGGATGAGATGGGACTTCTTGTCGGCATCGAGGATCTGACACACAACGTCGGAACCCATGACCGGTGCGGCACTACGGTGGAGCCGATGGTGAAGGAGCAGTGGTTCGTCAAGATGGACGAACTCATCAAGCCTGCCGTTAAGGCTGTGGAGGACGGAGAGATCCAGCTCATTCCGAAGAGCATGGAGAAAACCTACTTCAACTGGACGAACAATATCAAGGACTGGTGCATTTCCCGTCAGCTCTGGTGGGGCCACCGGATTCCGGCATGGTACTGCGATGACTGCGGTGAGACCATCGTGGCCTCCGAGGCGCCTGGGAAGTGCCCGAAGTGCGGCAGCACTCATCTTCATCAGGATCCGGACACGCTGGACACCTGGTTCTCTTCGGCGCTGTGGCCGTTTGAAACGCTCGGCTGGCCGGAGCAGACGGAGGATCTGAAGTATTTCTATCCGACGGATGTTCTGGTTACCGGCTATGATATTATTTTCTTCTGGGTCATCCGGATGATTTTCTCCGGCTATGAGCAGATGGGCGAGCGCCCGTTCAAGACCGTTTTGTTCCACGGTCTTGTCCGGGACTCGCAGGGACGCAAGATGTCGAAGTCTCTTGGCAACGGCATCGACCCGCTGGAAATCATTGACAAATACGGCGCGGACGCACTGCGTCTTACGCTGATCACCGGCAATGCTCCGGGAAATGACATGCGCTTCTACATTGAGCGCGTGGAGAACAGCCGGAATTTTGCCAATAAGGTATGGAACGCTTCCCGTTTCATCATGATGAACATGGAGGACGGAAAGGAAGCGGATACACAGGCAATGCC
Source organism: uncultured Lachnospiraceae bacterium (assembly GCA_937877165.1). GTDB lineage: Bacteria > Bacillota > Clostridia > Lachnospirales > Lachnospiraceae > CAG-791. The sequence continues at coordinate 36,073 of CALEFO010000118.1, forward strand.
CGAAGGCCTGCAGCCGGAGGATCAGTGGATTCTGTCGAAGTTCAACCATGTGGTGAAGGACGTCACGGAGAACATGGAGAAGTTCGAGCTCGGCATTGCGGTGCAGAAGGTGTACGACTTCATCTGGGGCGAGTTCTGCGACTGGTACATCGAGATGGTAAAGCCGAGGCTCTACCGCACTGATGACACAGTCAGCAAGGAAGCGGCTCTCTGGACACTTCAGACGGTTCTGATCGGCGGATTAAAGCTTCTTCATCCGTTCATGCCGTTCATCACCGAGGAGATTTTCACCACCATCCAGACAAAGGAGCCCTCGATCATGATTTCCTCCTGGCCGAAGTGGAGAGAGGACTTTGACTTCCCGGAGCAGGAGAAGGATATCGAGATGATCAAGGACGCGGTCTCCGGCATCCGCAAGATGCGCAGTGACCGGAATGTGGCACCTTCCCGCAAGTCCAAGGTCTACGTGGTTTCCGACAGCGACAAGACGCTGGAGGTTTTCCGCAAGGATCAGCTCTTCTTCGAGACGCTGGCCTATGCGAATGAGGTGGTTCTGCAGAAGGATCAGTCCGGAATTCCGGATGGAGCAGTGTCGGTCATTGAGCCGTTTGCAACCTTCTTTGTTCCGATGCAGGATCTGATGGATATCGGTGCGGAGCTTGAGCGCCTTCAGAAGGAACTGGCACGTCTGGACGGCGAGCTGAAGCGTTCGGAGAAAATGCTCTCCAATGAGCGTTTCCTTGCAAAGGCGCCGCAGGCGAAGATTGAGGAAGAGAAGGAGAAGCAGCAGAATTACCGTCTGCAGTATGAGTCGGTGAATGCAATGCTGCAGCAGATGAAAGCTCTGTAACTGTTTTGTATCTGCTGATCGCAAGGGGAAATGACTGCCTGCAGGCAGATTCACGCTTGTGGTCTGGATGCGGAATCATCACGGACCGGTAAGGAATCCGAATAAAAAGCCGATAACGGCACAGGAATGCAGCTATGATCAATTTTGATGAAGAGATCAAAAAATTTCATCCCAGTCTGGAAATCAGCGATGTGGAGAACGCCATTTACAACCAGGATATGAAGGACATGGTTGACGTGATGCTGAAGATGACCAAGGACGGCGTTTACGGAGCGGAGAGTTCTCCGGCACACAACACAAGGA
>CALEFO010000119.1 GCA_937877165.1 uncultured Lachnospiraceae bacterium
AAGAGTTTCCCTGATCTCGGGAGCAACGATTACCATCGGAACGATCCTCGGATATTCCGCAATGGCGGGAACTGTGGGCGGCGGCGGACTCGGCGATATCGCGATCCGCTACGGCTATTACCGCTGGCAGGCGAATATTCTGATCACAACCGTTGTTCTTCTGATCGCATTGGTACAGATTTTCCAGTTCATCGGAACCGTGATTTCGGTTCGTCTCGACAAGAGACATGTTTAATATATGAATGCATCGGCGGCTGTTACGGCTGCCGTTGTAGATAGAACCTGGCTGCACAGCAGCCGAAACATTATGGGGAACTTCCCCGCAGGCGCAGGTAGCGCAGAAAAGAGGAGAACAATTATGAAAAACAAGCTTTTAGCAGTACTGGCAGCATCCACTCTGGCAGCAGGCATCCTGGCAGGCTGCGGCAGCTCTTCCGCTGACACCACAACGGCAGAGACTGCAGCAACTGAGGCAGCAACCGAAGCAGCAACGGATGCGACCACCGAAGCCGCAGCAGAGGACACCGCTGCAGCACCGGCAGACGGCGACAATGTCATCAAGGTTGCCGCTTCCCAGACCCCTCATTCTGAGATTCTGGCAGCAGTAAAGGACCTTCTTGCAGATGAAGGCTATGACCTTGAGGTCACTGTATTCGAGGATTATGTTCAGCCGAACAACGTTGTAGAGTCCGGTGAGTTTGATGCGAACTACTTCCAGCACGTCAATTACCTGAACTCCTTCAATGAGGAGAACGGAACACATCTTGCTATCGCAGAGAACGGTAAGATTCACTACGAGCCTTTCGGAATCTACGGTGGAACCAAGAGCAGCCTGGATGATATCGCAGACGGCGATGCAATCGCACTTCCGAACGATACCACCAATGAGGCAAGAGCTCTGCTTCTTCTGCAGCAGGCAGGCCTGATCAAGCTCAAGGACGGTGTTGGCGTTACCGCAACCGTAAACGATGTGGAAGAGAACCCTCACAACCTGAAGCTGGTTGAGGTTGAGGCAGCACAGGTTCCGAAGCAGCTTCCGAGCGTGGCATTCGGCGTCATCAACGGTAACTATGCGCTTGAGGCCGGCCTGAACGTAGGAACGGATGCACTGGTAACTGAGTCTGCAGACGGCGATGCAATTCAGCAGTATGTCAACGTCATCGCAGTCAAGGAAGGCAATGAGTCTTCTGCCAAGATCAAGGCTCTGACCGATGCCCTTCACTCTGACACTGCCGTTCAGTACATCAACGACACCTATCAGGGTGCCGTTGTACCGTACGATGGAGAGCAGTAATCGTATCATTGTATACAAAATATATTGACATTTCATCCACCTGCACTTATCATACACGTTAGTTATTTGATACGTTACATGAGTGAAGTGGCAAGGACGCCGCAGACCGTAATGGTCTGCGGCGCTTTTTTCGTGGATAAGTCTGAGACGAAATGCAGCGAAGCATCTCATGTTCAGTGTGGAGGGAGGAAAAGAAGATGGAGATCAGAAATTAGTGGTATTAAATACACGGATAATGGTGGTTTCTGGTTAAATGATGTTGTTACCGATGCAAATGGCAATTTCCGTAATGTAGGATAATAGGACTTTATAATCGATTTTTAGAGACTTGGGAAAGGGATCCTTCATGCAGAAGCTTTTGAACGTGGAATATATTGATCAGTCGGTTCGCTGGCCAACCGGGTGCGAGAGCGTTTCGACCGTGATGGCGCTCCGGTATCTGGGGCTGCCGATTACGGTGGATGAATTCATAGAAAAGGATTTGGCATGCAGGGATCTTCATGAGGAGAACGGCGTTCTGTACGGACCGGATCCGAACAAGTATTTTATCGGGGATCCGCACACCGACGATGACGGCTCCTATGGCTGCTATGCAGGAGCCATTGTCGATGCAATCAAAAGGACCAGAAAACGGTATCCGGACTTTGGCTGGGAACCGATCAATCTGACCGGCCTGGATGTGGAAATGCTCGCGGAGAAATATGTGCAGCGAGGTGTGCCTGTTATTTTCTGGGCCACGATGGACATGCAGCCCAGCAGCTATTACGGAGAGTGGATTCTGGAGGACAGCGGAAAGAAACTGATCTGGAAATCCAGAGAGCACTGCCTTCTCCTGACCGGCTATGATGAGGAAAGCTATGTTTTTCATGACCCGTGGAAGAACAACGGCATTGTCCGCCACCCGAAGAAATTGGTGGAAGAACGGCATGCAGAAATGTTTTCCATGGCGGTGACGTTTCACTAGAAATTGACATTTCAGAGAGCAAAACAATTTGACAATCCGCGTCGGATGCACTAGCATAAGTCGGTACAAAACCCGGGATACCGGGCGTGGATTTTTGAGAGCAATCTTTTTCGCCACACAGTTGATGAACCCATAGGTTCAGAGGCTGTGTGGTTTTTGTTATGTAAGGAGACGGGAAATGGATCAGAGCTTTATGAAAACAAGGCCGGTACTGCCTCTGGTGGTATCGATGTCGATGCCGATGGTGCTGTCAATGCTGGTCAATGCGCTGTACAACATTGTGGACAGCTTCTTTATTGCCAAAATCAGTGAGAATGCCATGACTGCATTGTCTCTGGTGTTCCCGCTTCAGAATATCATCGGGGCGGTCTGCATCGGCTTCGGGGTTGGCGTAAACGCGGCGGTGGCCTTTTATCTGGGAGCGCAGCGGAAGAAGGATGCAGACGGGGCGGCTTCGCTGGGCGTTCTTCTGTCTCTGGTGCATGCGGTATTCCTGACGGTCCTTTTGTCTCTTGCGGTAAAACCGTTCCTTTCTTCCTTCACCGGCGATCCGGAGGTGCTGGACTATGGTGTCCGCTATGCGAGGATTGTGATTCTGTTCTCAGTTATCAATCAGGTTTCGCTGGTCTATGAGAAGCTGTTTCAGGCGATCGGAAGCATGAAGGTATCGATGGTCAGTATGATGGCAGGCTGCATTGCCAACATTATTCTGGATCCCCTGATGATTTTCGGGATCGGGCCGTTCCCTGCTATGTCGATTGAGGGGGCAGCATATGCAACCATCCTCGGACAGGCGGTTACGCTTGAAATCTATCTGGTGCTGTGGGGAAAAGGAAAGCTGCATCTTCACATTTCTCTGCGGGACGGGTGGAGCAAGAGGCAGCTGGCAGGAAGAATCTATAACGTAGGAATTCCGGCCTCTTTGAATCAGGCTCTTCCGTCTGTGCTGATTTCTATGCTGAACGGGATTCTCGCGGGATATTCGCAGACCGGTATTCTGATTCTTGGAATTTATTATAAGCTGCAGACCTTCATCTATCTGACTGCGAACGGCATTGTACAGGGAATCCGTCCACTGGTTGCCTATAACTATGGGGCCGGGGAGGAGAAGAGAGTAAGCAGTATTTTCCGGACGGCGCTGTGTATGGCGCTCGCCGTGATGGGGGTCGGGACTGTGATCTGCCTTCTGGCGCCGGAATGGTGCATGGGACTGTTCACGGAGAACCCGGAAACGATTCGGCAGGGAGCGGCGGCGCTTCGGATCATCAGCGCGGGCTTCCTGGTCTCAGCAGTGTCGGTCACGGCTGCAGGAACGCTGGAAGGACTTGGAAGAGGCGGAGATTCATTTATCATCTCACTTTTGCGCTATCTTGCGGTAATTCTTCCCGCAGCGTATATCCTGAGCGGAATCTTCGGAGTAAATGGAGTATGGATGGCCTTTCCGGTGTCAGAATGCATCACGGCTGGAATCTCGGCGCTTTTGTACCGGGCGGTACGAGGAAAGCTGCGGCGTGAGCTTCATCCGCAGGAAGACAGGAAATAATCAGTGAGAAAGCTGTGAAAAAGCATAACTCAGAAAAAAGAAGGGCGTGTGAAAGAACTTTCGTTTTTTCACACGCCCTTTTTATGAAAAATTCGACTGAATGGAAATGCGAAATTTGACTGAATGAAATTGTAAAATCCGACTGAATACAGTATTCTGAAATGGCATTGAGGAGGCTGCATCATGGGAGCAGAGGAATATCGTGAAAGAATCATTGATGCCAAGGTAGAAGAATATTTAATGACATTTGGAGCTGTTTGCATCGAAGGCCCCAAGTGGTGTGGCAAAACATGGACATCTACGCATCATGCCAAAAGTGCAATTTATATTGGAAGTCCAGAGGGAAATTTTCAGAATCGGCAGTTGGCGCAGCTGTCCCCGGCGTTGGTATTGGAGGGAGCTACACCTCGTCTGCTGGATGAGTGGCAGGAGGTTCCGCCTCTTTGGGATGCAGTGCGATATCAGGTGGATCAGCGGGGCCAGAAAGGACAGTTCATCCTAACTGGATCTGCGACTCCGAAGCATAAAGGAATTCTTCATAGTGGAGCTGGAAGGATCGGGAGATTACGAATGCGGCCGATGTCTCTGTACGAATCCGGAGATTCCAGCGGAGTGGTTTCTCTGGAGCAGTTGTGCAGAGGGGAAGTTTCTCCGTCGTTGACAGGAGAAGTAGACTTGAAGAACCTGGTTCGATTTATTGTCCGGGGTGGATGGCCTGGAAATCTGGAGATTCCAGAGAAACAGGCCGGATTGCTTCCGAAAGAATATCTTACTGCGGTCATTGAGGATGATGTTTACCGCATCGATGATGTGAGACGTGACTCTTTGAAAATGCTGCAGCTTCTTCGCTCATTGGCAAGAAATGAAAGCACAACAGCGACCAACCGGACATTAATCAAGGATATCAAGGCAACGGATGAGGATGATATTGATGGCAATACTGTCGCTGCATATCTGGATATCTTCAGGAGATTATTTCTTATAGAAAATCAACCTCCCTTTTCAGCGTCCGGGATACGATCATCAGCCCGAATCAAGCAGGCAGAAAAGAGACATTTGGCGGATCCGTCTCTGGCATGTGCACTGTTGCAGGCGACCCCGGAGAGTCTGATTGGAGACTTGGAAACGTTGAGCTTTTTATTTGAATCATTATGCGAGCGTGATTTGCGGATCTATGCGGAGGCTTTTGGCGGGAGGCTGTACCATTATCAGGACTACAGTAATCGTGAAATTGATGCGGTCATTGAGAGACCGGATGGAGAATGGGCTGCATTTGAAATCAAGCTCGGGGCAAATCAGATTGATGCAGCAGCGGAAAACCTGTTGACCATTCAACGGGAGATTGCAGCTGCCCCACAGGCAAAAGCACCTTCCGTTTTGTGTGTATTGTGCGGACTGTCCAATGCAGTATACCAGCGTCCGGACGGGGTTTTTGTAGTGCCAATTACAGCATTGAAGAATTAGTTTGGAGCGCTGCACTTGCTTTTGGGGGAAATGGAATGAAGAGGGTGAAAGAAATTGATATCACACAGAAAAGGTACAAATACCTGCTGTTTGCAAGCTACCTTCTGGTGACGGTCAGTATCGTATTGGGAGTTTTGTTTGCAATTTATGGATGGATGGTACGGCAGACGAAGGAAACCATTACGCAAAGTGTTGAGAATGAACTGACCAATCTGAATTCATTTTTTACCAGGCAGATGGATAGCTACCGGGAGCTGATGGAGAACAGCTGGCGTTCATCGACTGTGCGGTCCTATATTTATTCGACATCCTCTTCTGAAATGCAGAGATATCGCATGGCATTGAACTTGAACAGCCTGACTGGATCCCTGCCGGAGATTGAATATGTCTGTTTGTTCAGTGACAATGATGGCTACCGATATTTTGGAAACCGTTATCCCGGGAAGGAAGAAAAAAAACTTCTGGAAGAAAGGGTTCAGGGTTCTACAAATGATCTGCAGTATTTTTATCTGAATGCGGAAGGCCGTGAAGATCTGTGCATTTTTATGACGGAACGCAGATATATGGGAGAGAAGCCGTATCACGGTATTGTGTTTGCCATCGATTTAAAGAAGATGCAAAAAGAACTGGACGCGACTACAGATCAGCCTTTCCTCATTCTGGATAAGGATGGAAATGCATTGATTCACAAGAATATCGCCGTAGAGGATGTTCCGGTTATCTGGGCAGCAGTTTCGGGAACAAATGGTGGAAGCGATATTAACATTGAAGGGCAACGATATGTCATTACGGCATTGGAAAATGAGTTTTATGGATTAACGCTCGTGCGGCTTTCCGGAATCAATGCAAACCGTGAGCAGCTGAACGAATTCATCCGTTTCGTATTCATTGTTCTGGTGATTTCGCTGATGATTGGTTTCGTCATGGCATGGTGGATCAGCCTGATGATTTATTCGCCGCTCAATCGCTTCCTGGGAAGACTCCGTGTGGAGACACTTCCTGTTCATCTGGAAGGTGTGACGCAGAAAACAGATGACACCAGTGAAAAGATCATCAGCAGGATTGATGTTCTGTCCAGACAGTATCACAACAACCATATTCTGGCTTATCTGGAAGAAAAGTCGGAGGATAAAGGTGTACCGGAGGAGCTTCAAATTGAGACAGGAAAGAATCACGAGGCTTTTGTTCTAGTGCAGAGCATGGAAAAGCAGATCCGGGAAGATATTCCGGAGGCTTTTCGGAAAGAAATGGAAAAATGCTTTGCAACATTTCAGACAGCAGAATATTACGATTGCAGGAACAAGTGGTTTCTCGTCACAGTCAGGGAAGCGGATTCCAATCGTGTGCTTTATGATGAGCAGCTGGGAACTTTAATTTGGAAAATGATGCATAAGGATTCGCACTTTGCGGATTTGCATGTTGTGATCAGCAGAGTGATGAATCAAAGCGAAGAACTGATTGCAGAGTTTCAACAGACGCTGATTGGCACCAAGCATTTCCTGTTTGATCCGGAACAACGGGTACTCACTAGTCGGGATTTTTCATTTATGCAGACGGGAGATGTTCCGGACGAAATTACAAAAAATTACTATGACAAAATCAAAAGGGCGGATCTCGATGGAGCCAAGAAGAATATTCCGTTCCTGATCGGAGTTCTGGGAGCATATCGGAGCAGAGATGCCATCCGGAATATGGCGCGCATCTGTCTGAATGTGGAACAGTGTGCCTTGAATAAAGAAATGACCATGAAGCAAAAACAGGAACATACCATGGATCATTATATCAAGCTCAGTGAATTGGCCTCCCGGGAAGAACTGGTAAATTATCTGGAGAATATTACAGAAGATGCCTGCCTTGAAAATAAAGTATACATGGAGCGTTCGTCCAGACTGGATATTCTGGCGGCGATTCAGTATATCAGAGAACACTTTACGGACAAGGATATTTCTGTGGACCGGGTTTCCGAAGAATTTGGTATTTCTGTTTCCTATTTCAGCAAGACATTTAATGAGAATGTTGGGATGACGTTTCCGGAGTATATCACCGATATGCGTATGACCTATGCATATGAGCTTTTAGAAGAGCGTCCGGAGCTCAGCATCAAGAAGGCCGCTGAAATGTGCGGATTCAACGGAGTCTCGTATTTCTCTGCTCAATATAAGAAAAAATATGGAGTTTCCCCCTCGCAGAGGAGGAAAACAAGATAAAAATTTCATTGCAAGACGTTTTTTGCATCCATTTCTGCCGGCATTTTCAAGGAATGTGGCAGGAATGGATGTTTTTTTGATTTCTTTCTCTAAGGGTATCCGATTATACTCAGTGCAGTCAGAAAGCAGAAGATCAGAAAGAGCAGATCTGCCATTTCTGCATTTTTAATTTCCACTGAATGCAGAAATAAAAAGGCAGGAAAGGTAAAACTGCAAATCCTGTTCTTCATACATATAAGAAGGGGGAAAGAGTATATGACGCTTCCAAGGAAAAGCGAAGCAGCTGTAGTAAAAAGAAAATCAACAATAAAAAAGGACTGGCCATTGTATTTACTGGCGCTTCCTGGAACGATTGCCCTGCTTTTATTTTCATATTTTCCGATGACAGGAATTATCCTCGTTTTCAAAGATTATAACTTCCGGGGAGGAATCTTTAAAAGTCCGTGGGCAACGCCGATTTTCAAGAATTTTATTTATTTCTTCAATAACAAAAGTACGGCAATCCGGGCAACCTCGCTGACCGTTATGTATAATCTTTTGTTCTTTGCAGTGGGAACTATTGCGGCGGTTGCGATTGCAATTATGCTGAGCGAAATTGCGAATAGATTTTTTGTTAAGATTTCGCAGAGTCTGATGTTTCTTCCATATTTTATTTCCTGGATGGTGTCGGGGGCAATTCTGTATGCACTGTTGAATCCACAGACGGGAATGATTAATAAAATAATCGCGGCTGTTACGGGAAGTACGTATGATTTCTATGCGAAGCCGGGAATCTGGATTCTGATTCTTACGATTGTAAATACATGGCAGAGTTGTGGCTACAATTCGATTATTTACTATGGCGTATTAACAGGAATAGATTCGTCTCTTTATGAAGCAGCCAAGGTAGACGGAGCGACAAAATGGCAGTGCATCAAGCACATTACTCTGCCGCTACTAAAGCCTACGATCATTATTCTGTTCCTCTTGTCTGTCGGAAACATCATGAGAGGAAATCTGAATATGATCATCGGACTGACGAATTTGAATCCGGTGCTGTTCCCTACCACGGATCTGATTGATGTGTTCGTTTATCGAAGTGGCGTCAGAAACGGAGAAATGGCATTTGCTTCGGCAATTTCATTGTATCAGTCAATTTTCGGCTTTATCTTCGTTGTTCTTGCGAATAAGATCGCCGGAAAGTTTGATGAAGATTCTACGTTGTTCTGAGGGAGGATACGGACATGAAAAAGAAATTCTCTTCTGACACTGTTCTGACGGCAGCATTTTATGTCCTGCTGGCCGTAGCGGCACTGATCGCGGTTTTCCCGATCGTATTCGCATTCGTCGGTTCCTTTACGCCGGAGAATTATGTTACGCAGAATGGCTTTACCCTGTTCCCGAAGGAGCTGTCTCTGGAAACCTACCAGTACGTATTTCAGTCGCAGGGATACAAACTGCTTCAGGCATACGGCAACAGCATTCTGGTTACCCTTGCGGGAACAGCCATTTCCGTTTTTGTCACTGTAACCTACGCTTATGTAATTTCAGTCAAAAATTTCAAGGCGGCACCAAAGTTTGCCTTTTTTGCCTATTTCACGATGCTGTTCAACGGAGGAATGCTGGCATGGTATCTGGTATGTACCAAGTATCTTGGCCTGAAGGACAATCTGTTTGCACTGATCCTTCCGTATTCCATGAATGTATTCAACATGTATCTGATGCGGAACTTCTTCAAAGGCCTGCCCTATGAGCTGACGGAGAGTGCACTGGTTGATGGAGCGGGGCACATTACAATCCTGACCAGAATCATTCTTCCGCTTGCGAAGGCTGGGATCGTGACGATTACGCTTTTCTATGCACTGCAGTATTGGAATGATTTCTATCTCCCGCTGATGTTAATCAATGATGAAAAGTATTACACGATTCAGTACATCCTGTACAAGATGATGTCCAATATCCAGTATCTGGCGGCCAATCCGTCCAGTTCGGTTGCGTCCCACATTGTTCTTCCGGCGCAGACGATTAAGATGGCAATCACCTGTATTGCAATCGGACCCATTATTATTGTTTATCCGTTTATTCAGAAATATTTTGTAAAAGGCGTCACAGTGGGAGCTTTGAAGGGATAAGTGAATCCGCCGGAATCAACCGGCTGATGATAAAAAGGAGGGTTTTAAGGTATGAAAAGAAAGAAATTGGTCGCATTGGCAGCAGTACTTGCAATGTCTGCCTCCATGTTCGTCGGATGCGGAAGCTCCGGATCCGGAAGCGGATCTGCATCGGCGGGGGATACTGCCGGAAGTCAGGAAGAGGCCAAGGGAGATCCGACGCCGGTCAATCTGGTGCTGTATGGAGAAGAATCGCAGCGTATGTCGGATTTTGCTCAGAATGAACTTCATCAGAAGGTGGAAGATGCCATTAATGTGGATCTGACCATCAGCTATCTACCTTGGTCAGAGTATGCGGGCGGCAAGACAGAGCTGATGCTGTCTTCTGGAGAGAAGTTTGTAACCTATACGGATACGGCTTTTCTGTCAAAGTGTGTTTCCAAAGGATATTATGCGGATCTGACCGATGCGGCAGAAAAGTACGCAGGAGATCTGAAAAAGTACTGCGGCGGTGACGAAATGTTTGACATCTGGAAAGTAGACGGCAGACTGTATGCGCTTCCTTTCGGCAACAAGCCAAATGCCGGTGAGAATTATGTTGTTACGACCAGACAGGACATTCTGGAAGACTGCGGAATGACCGAGCTGAAGACGCTGGATGATGTGGAAAAGTTCTATCAGCTTGCCAATGAGAAGCATCCTGGCATTGTAGGCTTCGGCCGCGGCGGAATTCTTCCGGAAATGGTAAATGGTGCGATTGCATCGGATGTCAACGTATATCGCCCGAACCATTTCATTTATACGGATGGGAACAAGCAGGATGATCCGACCGTATATAATTATTATGCATCGGAGGAATACAAGGAAGCAGCACAGATTTTCCGGAAATGGTATCAGGATGGCCTGATTCCGGACTATATTCTTTCCAATTCCAATCAGGTGGATGCAGAGTTCATGAGTGGCAACGCCCTCTTTGCAGCAGGGGCAAGCTATCGGGTGTTTGAGTATGAGGATTCTGTCAGAAAGGCTGATTCGAATGCTGTATTCAAGAATTACTATATTGGAGACAACACGGACAACAAGCCGCTGATGTCCAGAGGAACTTATTCAACCGCTTTTGCAGTCAGTGCAAATGTGGAAGGGGAGGAGCTGGACGGCTATGTAAAGCTTATCAATCTGCTGCAGAGCAGCCAGGAATGGAACGATCTGATTCTGTATGGAATCGAGGGCAAGGACTACAATATTTCTGAGGATGGACAGCTGGAAATGATCAATACGGATACTCTGTTTGATACATGGCTTCCGGATAATATCAACTTCAAGAGATATCAGCCCTATATTACAGATGAGCAGAAGACAGAATATGAGAACTGGAATGATGGCTGCATCCCTCAGAAGGATCTTGGCTTTGCTTTTGATATGACCCCGGTTCAGACAGAGTATTCACAGCTTCAGGCAGTGGAACAGGAATATCTGAATCCGATTACCGATGGTGTTGTGGATTATGATGAGAACATTGATGCGGCACTGAAGAAACTGGATGAAGCCGGAATCGACAGATTCGTCGAAGAGTATCAGAAGCAGTTTACGGAGTTCATGAATTCCAAGAATCAGTAAGGAAGAAATCCGTATCCATATCACATTAAGAAGAATTTTGGAGCAGGTCTGTCAGAGATGGCAGACCTGCTTCACCGTAATTGCAAAAGAAAGACCGGACGGAGTGGATGGAAGAAATCGGATTTGCTATAGTGTGCATGAGGGCCGGCAAATGAACGGCTTATGTTTTGGGGGAGGGGAAACAACAGAATATGAAGACAAAAGTACCGCAGAATACGTCATGGAAGGAGCTCCTTGCCATGATGATGACGATTGCACTGCCGGTGGCCATGCAGAATCTTCTGTCCACGACGGGCAGCATGGTGGATACGATCATGCTGGGACGCCTTGGCGAGACCACGGTGGGAGCTGTGGGCCTGTGCGCACAGTTTACGAGTCTTATGTTCTCTGGGTACTGGGGATTTATCGGCGGAGGCATGCTGTTCATTGCCCAGTACTGGGGAGCCGGTAATGACGACGGCATTCGCAAGTCCTATGGCATCATGCTGGCCTTTGTCAGTATCACGGCGGCGGTCGGAACGTATCTGGCGCTGTTCCAGCCGATGTGGGTCATGCAGCTGTACACGAACTCGGAACCGATTCAGAAGATTGGTGTGGAGTATCTGCGCCTCGTCGGGATTTCCTATCCGTTTCAGATTCTCGCGGTCGCAATGGCCGCTCTTCTACGGTCGACGGAGCGTGTACGGATTCCGCTGGCTGGTGCCATTGCGGCGGTGATCACGAACTGCGTCTGCAACTACATCCTGATTTTCGGAAAGCTCGGATTTCCGGCAATGGGGGTCCGCGGAGCTGCCTGCGGAACCATCCTTTCCTCCATTGTGAATGTCCTGGTGATCGTGGTGACGGCGAAGGCATGCCACGTTCCGTATCTTCTGGAAATTTCCGGTCATTGGAAATGGGATGGGGCTCTGCTGAAGGAGTTCCTGAAGAAGAGCTTCCCGATTATCATGAATGAAGTGCTGATCGGCGTCGGCAACATGCTGATCAACATCGTACTGGGGCATCAGGCCGAGCAGGCCATTGCGGCGACCGCTGTCTTCCGGACGCTGGAGGGACTGGTGATTGGCTTTTTTGCCGGGTTTTCATCGGCGGCAACGGTTCTGGTTGGCAAGGAGGTCGGAGCCGGGAATCATGAAGAGGCCTATTCCCGTGGCTGGAGGCTGGTATACAGCTGTCAGGTCATTGTCCTGCTTGTCTGCCTTATGGTTCTGGCATTGCACGAACCGATTCTCCATGCGATGGGGCTGTCCGGGGAATCGTATCGGCTGGCGTTTTCGATGTTCGCTATTTATACCGTCCTGGGAACGGTCCGGATGGGCAACTGGGTGCAGAATGACATGTACCGCTCCGCGGGTGATTCGGCCTTCGGCTCCACGCTGGAGATCTGCTTCATGTTCCTTCTGGTACAGCCGGTCATTCATCTGGCAAACGGTCCGCTTCACTGGCCGTTTCTCGTGGTGTTCGCATTGTGCTATGTAGATGAGCCGATTCGCTACATCATCATGCAGATCCATCTGTATTCTATGAAATGGATTAAGCCGGTTTCTGAAGCGGGCCGCCGTACCATTGAGGAATTTCGTGGAAAATATGGTGTTCGCTCTTAATCAAGAAAGCTTTCGTTCAGGGTGACACCGAAATCGCGGGCGATCGCACGCAAATTATCATCGGTGATGGTCTGACGGATCAGGCCGCCGCCCATGGAGAGAACCTTGACGTAAATTTCCGCACTCTTTTCGATGGTGTGGGCCAGGCCGAAGGTGGTATCGAAATCCGGTCCGGAAGCGAACAGGCCGTGATGGGCCCAGACGGCTGCCTGGTAGGTTTTCATCAGCTCACTGGTTGCCATGGCGATGTCTGCGCCGCCGGGTACCATCCATGGGCAGACACCGACACCCTCCGGGAAGACCACGGGGCATTCGGTGGCGCTCTGCCACAATGCACGGGTGAAGTCGCGGTCCGTCAGGGGAAGAATGTAGGTCAGCGCGATGACATTGGTGGCATGACAGTGATAAATCACGCGGTTGGCCCCATGGGTAGCTGCCTTGCGGACGCTGTGGTTCATAAAGTGACTGGGGAACTCGGAGGTGGGTCTTGCGCCGCCCTCCAGCCCCCAGACGATGCGCCAGCTGTCTCCCCTGTCGTTGATTTCCACGATGCCGATGCTGTGAAGAGGATCGGATTCTACGTTGCGGAAGAACTTGCCGGAACCGGTGGTGATGAAGTACTCACCCTTCAGGTTGTCGGCCTGTACACCCATATTTACCCATTCGCGGGGCTGCTCGTTGAAGAAGGGACGGCACTGCGCCACCTCCTCCTCTTTCATGCGGTAGGTCAGGTTGCCGCCGTTGCGCTCATGCCAGCCCTGAAGCCAGCCATCGTTGCACATCCGCATAAAGCCTTTTACAATTTCAACATCCAGAATTCTCATAATTCAGTACCTTCCTTTCCCTTTTTTCCGGTTCCGTTATCGGGTGATGATGTCCACCGGGACGTCAAAAATTTTTGCAACCTTCAGAATCGTGTCAATGTGACGGCCGGTTGCGGCAGCCATGTGGTGGGTGGGACCAGCTTCGCTCCAGCGGTTGCAGAACTCCCGTGCACCGCAGGTGAAGCGGGTGCGCATATTCGTATCGCCGAAGGTGAAGATGGGACCGGGCTCGTTCACGCCCTCAGCTGTCACAAATTTGAAGTGTCCGTCCTTGTCCTGTGTAATACCCAGATAGGTCACCGGACCGAGACGGGGATAGAACTGGGTCAGGTAGCCGCCGCCCGTTTTCCCATGGAAAACAGGAACAATTTTCATGGTCGGCTTTTTTCCGGAGATATCGGCATCTCCGGAGCCCGAGTGGCCGATGATGCAGATATCCTCGTCAAAATCAATGGAGTACATCTCACTCAGCTGGCCGCAGCCTGCAATGGTCTTGAGAATACTCATGGCCATGGCTACCTTGATATCACCCTCAACCGCACAGGCCACGCCCTGCTTGATGAGCATGGAGAAGGCAGGAATCAGCATGCTGTCCAGCTTACCGGCCTTGCCCTGTGCAAAGCCATCGTAGTGAGATGCGATGAATGCGATTTTCTCGTCCTTGACCCACTGCTCAAAGGCTACGACATATCTTGCCATGTCCCATACCTTTTCCACCGTACCGCCGCCCTCAATGTCAAAGGTGTCCAGAATATCCTGCGCCTTGATGCGGATGGCATCCTCATCCGTGATATTATCGGCAATGGCCCACATTTTTTCCCAGTCGAACTGCTTGGTGTACAGGAACAAACGGTTGTAGAGATTGGTTTCATCAATGTACAAATCCATCATACCTGGGTATGGACGGCCGATCTGAGCCAGATTGGTATCGCGAAAGCGGCGGCGTACCTGGGCCGCACGGCACCAGTCCTCAATCTCGGACTGTACCTGCGGGTCCCCGCCCTCGACGACGCCGGTGATGACGGCATGGCGTTTGCCGGCACGCTCAAGGTCTGCGACCATCTCGCCAACCGCGCCGCAGGCGTACAGCTCGCCAAGCCAGGTGGGGGTATCGGTATTGGCGTAGTCCGGAGCTTTCTTCTTCTGGACATTTACGAGTACGACCGGAACGTTCAGGTCGCGCACAGCAGGCAGCATATTGTAAGAGGTGGCGTAGGTCAAAAGCTGCAGGATCACGAGATCGACATCCGCCGCACGGAATTTGTCGCCGGCAGCCATGGACAATTCCTTGGTAGTGACGATTCCGCCATCAATGATTTCTACGCTGTCAGGAAGAGTTTTTTTGAAGTCGGCGTACTGCTGCTGGAATTCGGGGACAAGAGTTGGAAACTGGGGAAGATATGCTCCCAGTGCGATGGCGAATACGCCAACGCGTGCTTTGGTTTCGACAAGCATGATAGAACCTCCTTATGTTTTGGTCGCAATGCGTTGCATGCGATGGATCAGAACCTCTCCTGCGGGAGATGGAAGACCCGGACTATGAAAAATCAAATTTGCATCTGAATTCTAAGATTGCCGATGGCAGTTGCCTCAATGGGCAGGGCGATGACCCGCTTTTGTGTATAGTGAGCCGTCAGCTCATTCAAGACGGCGTTCTTCGCGCCGCCTCCTGCGATGTAAAGCGTGTCCCAGTGTCTGCCGGTCACGGTCTCCATTTCACGGTAAGCGTTCCCATAGCTGTATGCCAGCGAATGGTAGATGCTGCTTATAAGATCCGCAGCTGTGGCCGGTGCCTCACCAGTTTCGCTCAAGGCGGCAATGATTTCAGCACGCATATCCTGCGGAGCAGAAAAGCGGGCGTCATTCACATCAAAAATGCGCGTATACGAGCTGGTTTTGGACAGCTCTGCCATTTCTGCAAAGGAAATGCCCAGCTGCTTTTGCACACACTGAACGATCCAAAGCCCCATAATGTTCTTCAGATAGCGGATGTAGTGAGCGCCGCCTTCGTTGGTGAAGTTGGCCTTACGGCTCTTTGCGGTTGTCAGAGGGCTTGCCAGCTTGACACCAAGCAGGCTCCAGGTGCCGGAAGACAGGAACGGCGCATCGCCCTGCTCCATCGGAATGCCCTCCACCGCACTGGCTGTGTCGTGGGTGGCGCACAGTACGACCTTGGTATTCCCACCTACCTCGGCAGCAACCTCCGGCGTTAACGGGCCAAGCACTGTGCCGGGAGAAGTCAGACGGGGAAACATGTGATCCGGAAGCCCCAGAGCCTTCACAATTCCGGGGTCATACTCTTTTGTTCCGGCATTGACAAGACCAGTGGAGGTTGCATTGGTATATTCGCGTGCCTTCACGCCGCACAGCTTCCAGAGAAGGTATTCCGGGATCATCAGAAAATCCTCGGCCTGTGCCAGACGCCCGGATTTTTTATCTGCGTATAGCTGATAGATGGTGTTGAAGGGCTGAAACTGGATGCCGGTGCGCTGGTACAGTGTTTCAAATGGAAGAATCTGGTGAACCTCATCCAGAATGTCCTGTGTCCGACTGTCCCGGTAAGCGTAAACAGGGAAAAGAGGGTGTCCTTTTTTCAGCAGTACATAATCCACTGCCCATGTGTCAATGGAAAGGCTCTCAATGGAAGGATATTCTGAAAAGACTTTGCGGATGCCGTTTTTTACCTGGGCAAGCAAGGCGTCAATGTCCCATTCCAGATGGCCGTCTGTCCACCGGACATTGTTCGGGAACCGGTACACTTCCTCGGTGCGAAGAATGCCGTCCTCCATCCATCCGACAATATGCCGTCCGCTGGATGCACCGATATCAATTGCCAGAAATCTTTTCTGCATAATATGCTCCTCCTTCCACTTCGCAGCAACATCAGTATAGCAGCCGAAATGGACGGATTTCATTTGCAAAGGTGACACCTTTTTTGTGAAAAGTCCACTCTTATCCTTCGCGTGTGCAGCCGTTATACTGAAGCTATACTGAAAGAAAATGGAAAGGAAGGTGACAGCACGTGCTTACTTATAATATGGATGTGACCAGGGAAAGTATCTGGAAGCGCACGACGCCGAGTGAGGCAGAGCTGCTGCAGCCTTATTACTGTACGGAGGCCGGGGTGTTTTATGGCCGGCAGCATTTTTCCACTGCCCGCACGGAAAAAAACAGCTATTTGCTGTTCTACACAGTGCGCGGTGCAGGCCTGATTGAGCAAGGCGGCAGCCGCGTTGTCCTGAAAGACGGACAGGCGCTGCTGATGAACTGCCGCAGCCCGCAAAGCTACTGCACGGCTCCAGGACAGAATTGCTGGCATCACTATTGGGTCCATTTGGACGGCACGGGTCTGGCAGCCATGGAACCGCTGCTGCTCCCAGATAAAAGACTGTCTCCCGTGCAGATTGCCGGGAGGCGGATGCAGGATTTGTTTGAGCTGATTCTGGAGACGATGGAAGGAAGCACCGTGGACAGTATGGTCAGAACGGGACTGATTCTGCATGAAATGCTGACTCTTTGTGTGCAGAATCTTTTTGTACAGGCAGAGGCTACCAGCGCACATCAGGCCATTTTACAGGCTGCGGAAACCATACGAAAGAACTACAGGCAAGAGCTTTGCCTTGCGGATTTACTGAAAGACGCGCACATGAGCAAAAGCTATTTTCTGCGCCTGTTCCGACGGTATATGGGCACGACACCGTACCATTATCTGGTCAATTTCCGCATTACGCAGGCCAAGGAGCTGCTGGTGCTGAGTGATCACAGCGTCAGCGACATCGCGCGGGAGGTCGGCTTTGGTGATGCCAGTAATTTTTCCACCCGATTTGCCAATACAACCGGGCAAAGCCCTTTGCAGTATCGCAAAAGTGCGTTAAAGCCCATGGATCCGTGTTCATAAAACGCGAAGGAGGACAACCGTTCAGAAAGAAGAAACGGTCTGCTTATAGAAAGAAGGAACGGTGTGCTTTTTCGTTGCGGGAATGATCAATTCGCGTTAAAATATCGTGACTAATTGTTCTGCGTGGGCGGATTATGATGACTCGAAAAGAAAACGGAGCTTTCTCTGATTAGTGGTAAGCGTCCGCGGAACAGTAGTGAGGATTGTGGAACAGGAAACAGCACTTTGCCCCGGATACCATATATGCCGGGCGGAAAAGGCAATATCGTGACCAGAAAGAAGAACAGCAGGAAACAGCAGAAGCAGAATCGCCAGAAGGCGGAGGCCTACCGGCAGGCGAAGAACCAGGAAGCCGCAGCGAAGGCAGAAGAAATCCGTCAGGCGAAAAAGGAAGAGCTTGCAGAGGAGCTGGCGGAAGAGGCCAGAGAAGAGCAGGAGGACATCGCTGCAAACCGCGAGAGCAGAAGAAAAGAGGCCAAAGAGCATGCGAAAGCTGCTGCCCGAAAGGATGCGCAGAACAATTCCGGGCAATCTCCAAAAAAGGCACCCTCCTCTGGGCACAAGGGTACAGATGCCCCGGAAGAGAGCGTTCTGAAAGAACGTGAAGAAAGACAGCCGGAGAATCAGAACGAACACAGACCTGGTGAAGAGCCTTCGGACGGTGTGGAGCTTGGCTGGCAGACACAGGAAGAGCCCAGGGAAGCGGGCATCGGCCTTGCCGGAAGGGTGAAGAGCCTCTGGGAGAGGTTTCTCGGATTAAAGCTCTGGATCCGGATTGTCGCGGTCCTTCTTGTCATTGTCCTCGCGCTTGGCCTTGCCGCATACGGATATTTTCACAGCAAGTATCGGCTGATGAAGATCAGCGACGGCAAGTTTTCCAGCACGGAGGTTTCAGCGGAGGGAGATACGCAGGATCAGCTGGAAAATGAGGAGCTGCAGTCCCGCGAGATTGAAGAGAAGCAGGCGATTGAGGCGACGGGTGAGATTGAGGAGGATCAGGCGGTGTTCAATGTCCTTCTGATCGGAACCGATGACCGCACGACGGAGTTCAATGACAATGCAAGAGGCGATACCTGCATTCTGCTGTCGATCAACCGCAAAACCAATCAGGTTCATCTGGTCAGCTTTGAGCGCGCGATCGGCGTGAAGATTCCTTCCGGTGAATATGCCGGACAGTGGGACTGGCTGACGCATATGTTCTGGTACGGCGGGCCGTATCTGATGACGCGGGAAATCCGTGAGAATTTCAAGGTGGATGTGACGAAGTACATCCGTGTCAACATCCGGACCTTTATGGAGCTGGTGGATTCGGTCGGCGGCGTGGACATTGACATGACCGAGGCCGAGTGCAACAACATCAATCATCCGGAGGGAACCTTTACGGCAGGCAACATCAAGGGCATGCACGTAGAGAAGGAGGTTCAGCAGGATCTGGTCCCCGGTGTGAACCACTTGAACGGCGCGACCGCGATGTGCTACGCAAGACTCCGCGCCATTGATGATGACTGGCACCGCGTGGAGCGGCAGCGCAAGGTCATTCTGGCAGCCGTCGAGAACCTGAAGAAGATGAATGTCACAGAGCTGGACCAGCTTCTGAACAATGTCCTTCCTTTGGTGCAGACCAACCTGACCGAGGCGGACATTGCGAGTCTGATTCCGGAAGCAGGAACGTTCGTCAATATGGATTATGACACCATCACCTTCCCGCTCAAGCACACCTACGGCCTGATGGACGGCATGTGCGGAAGAAAGGTGCTGGCGCTGGATTTTGAGACCAACTCGGAAGAGCTGCAGAACTTCCTGTACGGGGAGACAACAGCGGAAGAGCTGAATGAGAAGTATGGCTCGGTTTCCGGAGATTATTCTTATAAGAATTCGGAATCCTATCAGCAGAACTATCAGGACGCAGAATCTGCGGTAGGCAAGGAGACCTTTATCCAGAAGACCGGTAAATCCAAGCCTTCCCTGGTCGGCGGCTCGTCCTCACAGACGACAGGAAGCAGCGCAGCAGCGACAGCTGCGGGAGCAGCAGATAATGCCTCTGTTTCGGCAGGAGAGAACACCGCCGGGACCGAAACGGGACAGGAAGCGCAGTCGGAAGAGAACGCAGCCGGGACTGCAGAAGCGGCAGCGCCTTCTTCCTCTCTTGGAGCAGTGGAGTCGACGACAACCGATCCTGCGACCGGTGTTGTGACGATTACCTATTATAATGAAGCAACCGGTGTGCGGACGGCTGTGGCTTCGAATCCGGTGAACGGAGCGACCACGGTGACTGCAAATGATACCGGAAACGGAACAACGGTAACGGCGCATTCGGAGGACGGTGTAACCGCCAGTGTTTCCGATCCGTCGGCAGCTGCCGGTGCGGTACAAGGACAGTGAGAAAAGAAATCCGGACATTTTGCATAGTGCTCGGCGTGGTACTTGCCGTCGGTGCGGGGCTTTTGGCCCTGTCACCGGCGGCTTTTTGCATTTTTGGGAAGAATACGGCAAAGGAAACCGACGAAGGAGCTGCTGCTCTTTGGCAGAAACCGGGAGATGAAAAAGCGCTGAAGAACGCGGCAGCGTACGCCGAGAAAACAAAGGTTTACTCCGGCGAGGAGGCAATCCGGAGTGATCCTCCCGCAGCTTTGGTGCGGTTCGGGGACCCGTATCTTGCCCTTGCCGTGCAGGAGAAAAGGAGAAAGGCGGGGGCCTTTGGCAATGCCGACGGCGGAGCGGAATCCGCGGATGCGCAGACGGACGGGGCGGACATTCCGGAAGAGGACCGCACGGTGACCTTTACCTTTGCGGGAGACATTCTTTTTGATGAGAATTATGCAACCGGCATCGCAGCAAGGCAGAACGGAATTTTATCCCGCTTTGATTCGGGGGTGCTGGAGCTGATGCAGGGGGCGGATGTCTTTACGGTCAACAATGAATTCTGCTATTCAGACGGCGGAACACCGCTTGCGGACAAGACGTTTACGCTCCGCGCAAGGCCGGATACCGCCGAATGGCTTCCGCAGATGGGAGTGGATCTGGTGACCCTGGCCAATAACCATGTCTTTGACTTTGGAGAGAACGGTCTTCTTGATACATTGCAGACGCTGCAGGATATCGGGATGCCTTACATCGGTGCCGGGAAGAATATCGAAGAGGCCGCCTCGGCGGTGTATTATGAGCTGGGATCGGACGGCGCGGCTCTTGTCGGAAAGTCCTCAGGAGAATTTCCCAGGGAGGCGGGCGATACCAGGATGCGGATTGCCGTGATCAGCACCACGCAGGTCGAGCAGTTCGACAATCCGGACACGAGAGGTGCTACGGACACGCTCCCCGGCGTATTCCGGTGCTGGGATCCGGGAAGGCTCTATGAAGAAATCCGGGCGGCGAAGGAAAGTGCTGATTTCGTCATCGTCTGCATCCATTGGGGCGTGGAGAGCGAAAAGCAGAAGGAATACCGGCAGGATGTACTGGCGGACGGCATTACGAATGCCGGTGCGGATCTGATTGTTGGAGGGCATCCGCATGTTCTGCAGGCGATTGGTGCGGTGAATGGAAAGCCGGTCGCCTACAGCCTCGGGAATTTCTATTTCACCTCGTACACGACGGATACCGGCCTTTTGCAGGCACAGTTTTCTGCGGCAGAGAAAAGGCTGACGGGGCTTCGCTTTGTTCCCTGTCTTCAGAGCGGCACGGCAGTTCAGCTTCTTACCGGGGCAGAGAAGGAACGAGTTCTGAATGAAATGAGGAGCCTGTCACAGGATTGCGGAGTGTCGCTGGATGAGGAAGGGTGGATCCGCTGGTGAAGAATTCTCTGAAAACGCGGCAGAATGAGGGGGTAGAAACGTGTAGTTTATTGATTTTTTACTTGCATTCGGTTTGATCCATGGTATTCTTTTTTACGTTATGACTGTCGGTCAGAAAATGACGCACCGGCTGCCGCATTCAGAAAAACCGCCTTCGCGGTTTTTCCTCAGCGAGGTATAACGTTTGAAATTGACATCGATATGTCACTTTCAAACTGCAGCAACGGTGCTGACGCACCGGCTGCCGCATTCGGACAAACCGCCTTCGCGGTTTGTCCTCAGCGAGGTATGAAATGGAAGAGAATAAGAAAAAAGGAAATTCTGCAATGATCCGGATCGCATCCTTCATTGTGGACAAGAGGATGCTGTTTTTCCTGATTTACATCATTGCGCTGATCTTCTCTGTGATTGCCACGAACTGGGTCAAGGTCAACAACGATCTGGCGGATTATCTGCCGGAGACGACGGAGACGAAGCAGGGTCTGGAGATCATGGACAAGGAATTCGTTACGTTCGGAACCGCCAAGATCATGGTCGCGAACATTTCCTTCCAGGATGCCAAGGAGCTGCAGAGCGAAATCGAGGACATGGACGGGGTATCGCAGGTAGCATTCACCGATGAGGATGCGGACCAGAGTGATTTCGTGGAGCATTACAACAATGGTTCGGCTCTTTACAGCATCACGTTTTCCTATGATGAGAAGGACGACCGGGCGCTGGAGGCATTGAACAATGTCAAGGACAGGCTCTCCGGCTATGATATTTACGTGAGTACGGGGCTGGGCGATCAGCAGGTAGAGATCATTGAGCAGGAGATCAGCAAGATCATGGTGCTGGTTGCGGTCGTAGTTGTCTCGGTGCTGCTCCTTACGAGTGAGTCCTATGGTGAAATTCCGGTTCTTCTGATTACATTCGTTGCCTCGATGCTCCTTAACGGCGGAACGAACTTCCTCCTTGGAACGATTTCCTTTGTCTCCAATTCGGTGTCTTCGATCCTCCAGCTTGCACTGTCGGTGGACTATGCCATTATTTTCTGCAACCGCTATAAAGAAGAGCTGAAGGAATACGACGTGCACGATGCGGTTGTCGTGGCGCTGTCCAAATCCATTCCGGAGATTTTCTCGAGCTCTCTGACCACAGTCTCCGGTCTGATGGCGATGATCTTCATGCAGTACCGGATCGGCGCGGACCTGGGCGTTGTCCTGATCAAGGCCATTCTCTTAAGCCTTCTGTCTGTATTCACGCTGATGCCGGGGCTTCTCGTTCTGTTCTCCGGGATGATGGAGCGGACGAAGCACAAGAGCTTTGTTCCGAAGATCAGCGCGGTCGGTCGGTTTGCCTACAAATCCCGCTTTGTACTGCCGGTCATTTTCGGTGTTGCTTTTGCCATTTTTGCGGTGCTCTCACAGAAGACACCGTATGTGTACGGCTATTCCACACTGCCGACCCCGGTTCAGAACGAGCAGCAGAAGGCGGAGCAGCTGATTGATGACAACTTCGGCTCTGAGAATTACTGCGCCATTGTGGTCCCAGCCGGGAATTATCGGAAGGAGGCGAAGCTCATCAAGGATCTGGAATCCTATACCGAGGTCGATCATTGCCAGGGTCTTGCCAATACCGAGGCCATGGACGGCTATATGCTGACGGATGAGCTCTCTCCCCGGGACTTTTCGGAGCTGCTGGATCTCGACTACGAGGTGGCGGAGCTCCTGTACACCACGTATGCGGCGGATCAGGAGGAGTACGGACGGATTGTCGGCGGCATCTCTTCCTACAAGGTTCCGCTGATGGATATGCTGATGTTCGTGTATGAGAAGTCCGAAGAGGGATACGTCACATTGGATTCGGATACCGAGGAGACGCTTTCCTCGGCGTACCAACAGATCAGCGACGGCCGCAAGCAGCTCGAAGGCGATGATTACGACCGGATTCTGGTCTATATGACGATTCCGCTTCCGGAGCAGGACGACAGTGCGTTTGATTTCGTGCAGACGATGCACGATCTTACGCAGTCCTATTATGAAGGAGATTCGGTCTATGTTGTCGGCGACTGCACGTCGCAGAGAGATTTGCGGGATTCCTTTGAACGGGACAACATCGTTGTCAGTGTGATGTCCATTCTGTTCGTTCTGGTCATCCTGCTGTTCACCTTCAAATCGACGGGGCTGCCGGTTCTTCTGGTCGCCGTCATCGAGGGCGCGATTTTTATCAACTTCGGAATTCCGACCGTGATCCATGAGAAGGTGTTCTTCATGGGCTACCTGATCGTCAGCTCCATTCAGATGGGTGCGAACATCGACTATGCTATCGTCATTTCCAGCCGCTACATAGACTGCCGCAAGACGCAGGACCGGAAGAGCTCGATCATTGAAGCCCTGAACTTCTCGTTCCCGACGATTATCACCTCGGGCTCTATGATGATCCTGGCAGGCGTGTTCATCGGACAAATGACCTCGGATGCCTGCATCGCGGGTATTGGCGAGTGCCTGGGCCGAGGCACGACGATTTCAGTCCTCCTTGTTATGTTCGTGCTGCCGCAGATCCTTCTTGTCGGCGACAAGCTGATTGCAAAGACAACCTTTGAAATCGAGCGGCCGGTGAAGACGAAGGAAGAGTCCGGCACAGTGGTCATCAACGGCGCGATCCGGGGAACCATCAACGGCACGGTCATCGGAACGATGAACGCTGTCGTGCGCGGCGACGTCAAGGCGATTGTAGTTTCCGGTAATATCAAGAAGGCCGCAGATCCGAATGCCGGGACCGACGCGCAGGAGAAGCTTCCGGGACCGGTAGGTGAAGAAGCGGAAGGCAGCACAGCGGAGACGAAGGAAGACCCGGACGCAGAGACAGACCATTCGGAGAAGGGAAAACATTCGAATCATAAGCCAGAGGGAAATGGGCACACAGAAAACGGCCAGGGAGGAGAAGAGGCATGAATAAGCTGAGAGTATCGGCGCTGTTGCTGGCAGGTTCGGTTGCGGCCTCTTTGCTTGCTGCGCCGATGGGAGCGGCAGCAGCGTCCATGACAGACCTGGAGCAGCAGGCGGAGGATATGGTTAATCAGAGCGTCGTGCAGTCGGCCAAGGGCGAGACCAAGGACTCGGAATCGCAGGACGAGAATGAGGAGGACGCAGACACGCAGGCCAACAAGGCAGACATTTCCGGGAGCGAGGCCGCAAGCTACGAGAAGGTGGAGATCAACTCCATGGAGGACTTCCAAAAGCTTGTGAAGAACTGCCACTATGACAGCTGGTCCCGCAACAAGGAAGTGATCCTGAACACAGATCTTGATTTTGCCAACGAGGAATTCACGCCGATCGAGAGCTTCGGTGGAAGATTTGACGGTCAGGGGCATCAGCTGAGCGGAGTTTCGATCACGGGCAATGTGTCAGAAACCGGCGTATTCGGGACGATTCAGAATACGGGAACAGTGTCTGGACTGAAGGTACAGGGCGTCATTGCTCCGAACGGCAACCAGACGAAGCTCGGCGGCATCGCAGGACTCAATTATGGCAAAATTCAGAACTGCTCCTTCGACGGGCAGATCAGCGCGGACAGCGAGCTTGGCGGAATTGTCGGAAGGAATGGACATTACGGAACCGTTTCGGGCTGCAGCAGCACGGGAGCCATTACGGGGACCTCGGCCTGCGGCGGCATCGTCGGCTACAACGAGGGAACGGTTCTTACCTGCACCAACGGGATCAGTGTCAATACGACCTATCAGGATTCCAATATGACACTGGACCAGCTCTCGAGCACGGTGGATAAGATCCTGACAACCGGAGATCTGACCAGCTTTGAGAATCTGGAGATCAATTCGGATACCGGCGGCATCGCCGGCTTTACGTCAGGTGTCATTGCGTCCTGCACGAATGAGGCGGAAATCGGCTATGCGCATGTCGGCTATAACGTGGGCGGCATAGCGGGGCGCAATTCCGGCTTTCTTCAGAGCAACACCAACAATGCGGCAGTCTACGGAAGAAAGGACGTGGGCGGTATCGCCGGTCAGATGCAGCCGTATCTGTCGGTGGACTTTACGCAGAGCACATTGGATGATCTGGATTCGCAGCTGGATCAGCTGAATTCTCTGGTGAATACAGGACTTGACAATGCCGGAAGCTATTCCGCGAACACGCGGAATCACCTGACGAACATCAACGGCCTTTCGAAAATCGCGCAGGACTCCACCAAGGGGCTTGCCGATGAAGGCTCCGATCAATATGATGAGGCGGCGGGGAAGATCAACAAAGCGACGGGAACCATTCAGAGCTCGCTGAATGCGTTCTCGGATATCGCAACAAAGCTTGGCGGGTATCTTGGAAATGCAAAGAGCTCGCTGTCCTCATTTGGAACCTCCATGAGCTCTTACATCGACGGCATCAATCTGACCAGCGAAGACCGGAGCGCGATGGAGCAGTACATCAAGCAGTTTGAGGACGGCGCGGATCAGGTTGCAGACGGCGTTCAGAAGCTGTCGGACGCCGTTGCAGAAGGACCCAATGTGGATGACATGGGGAATTCGCGGAATCAGGAGCAGGTGCGAAGCGATGTCTCGGATGCTCTCACGGAGATTCGCGAAGGATATCAGCAGATGTCGGATGCGGTCACCGGAATGAGCTCCGTGCTGGAGAAATATCCGGATGATTCGAACGCCAGGGAGTCTCTGGACCGCCTGCAGGAAACGAAGGATACGCTGGATTCCCTGAGCAGTGAAATCGATGATGCTCAGAGCAGCCTGAGCGTCTTGAAGGACAGCTCCTCTATAGAGGCCTTCAAGGACGGTGATTTCTCCGCAGGTGATCTGCAGGATCTGACATCGGATCTTCGGGAGCAGCAGGCAAAGCTTCTGGAGTATTATCCGGAGCTGGACGATGCGGAAATTGCGGGCAAGAGCGATGAGGAGCTGAAGGATTATTTTCAGGAAAAATATGGCTTTTCCGAGGAAGACGCGAAGAGCTATACGGACAACTACATCAAATACCGCGACGAGTATCAGACCGTAACCGACAACATCGCAAAGCTTGACTCTTCGGCGGCGGATATCTGGACGGACCCGGATGCCTTTGAGCAGTGGGTGAAGGACAATGACATCGACGGCGTGATTCAGGACATCACGGATGGTCTTGGCGACCAGGGAAGCTCTCTTTCTGAGATGCTGAAGATTGCGGAGAAGTACGGAAAGAATGCGGCCAATATCTCTGGTGTTGCGGATTCGCTGCGAAATGCCGCCAATACGCTGAAGGATTCGCCGGATGTGTCCTCGGAGCTCTCCGGAGCGCTGAATGCGCTGGCTTCCATGGATCTGAAGCTGAACGGCATCAGCGACACGATGCGCAATAACGCGAATAACCTGTACGATGCCATGAGCCAGCTGACGGACGAGATGCAGTCCTTAAGCGATGCCATGGGCTCGGAATCCGAGGAAGGACTGGGGAACCTGCGGGCCATCACGGATCAGTTCGATACAATCATGCGGACACTCCGGGATGCAGCGGATGATCTGCAGAATACCGATGACGACAATACCGTTCAGGATGTTTCGGATGAGGACGTCAGTCATACCTACCAGGGAAGGGCCACGGCCTGCACGAATTACGGCGAGGTCAACGGCGACACCAATGCCGGGGGCATCACCGGAATGATCGGCGTGGAGTATGATCTGGATCCGGAGACAGACATTCACCAGAGCGGAGACAGCTCGCTGGATTACATCTTCCGGGCAAAATGCATTGTCGACAGCTGCACGAACCGTGGCACGGTCAAGGCAAGAAGCAGCTACAGCGGAGGCATTGCCGGGCACATGGAGATGGGCCTTGCTGCGGAGAACGGAAACTATGGAACGCTCGACTGCAGCGGAAGCTACGTGGGCGGCATCACCGGGTATTCTGTCGGGGTGGTGCGGGACAACACAGCCAAGTGCGATGTGTCGGGTGCGAAGTACGTAGGCGGCATCGCGGGCTACGGCGTGACGCTCCGGAACAACCTTGCCATGGTGGGCGCCAGTGACAGCAAGCAGTACGTCGGTGCCATTGCGGGGAGGGTGAAGAACATTGATCCGGATGAGGTTTCGGACAACTACTATTATTCGACTTCCATCTATGGCATTGACGGTGTCAGCTATGAGGGAATTGCGGAAGGCGTGACCTATGATGCACTTCTTAAGAAGGACAACATTCCGGCAAGCTTTCATCAGCTGGTGCTGACCTTCAAGGCGGATGACACCATTGTGCGTCAGATTGCCTGCAGCTACGGGGAATCCATCCCGGAGGACCAGATTCCGCAGGTTCCGCCGAAGGAGGGGTTCCATGCGGAGTGGAGCCGGACGGATTTTGGTGAAATCACGGAGGACGAGGTGATTGAGGCGGAGTATTCCCGCATCAATACGCTTCTTGTTTCGCAGCAGGAGCGAAGCGCCGGACAGCCGGTCATTGAAGTCTACGGCAATTTCCGGGACGGAGATTCGCTGATCCTCACCGAGATGCCTGCAGAGAGCGGAGAAAAGGAACGCTGGATGGTCTCTGTTCCAGAGGACGGACAGGAGAAGCATCAGATCCGGTTTCTTGCTTCCGACGACACAAGAAATCCGGAGATTTATCTGATTCAGAACGGAAAGAAGACGAAGGTGCAGACGGATGCCCTCGGTAAATACATCACCTTTGATGCAGAGGGAAGCGATGTCGCGTTCTGCGTGGAAGAGAAGGGCGCAGCAGGCGGCCTTGCCGGGAAAATCGGCATTCTCGCTGTGGCAGCAGGTGCTGCGGCAGTTCTGATGCATGGCATTCTGAAGAAAAAACGGAACCGGAAAAAGGCAAAGCTTCGCAGCAGGAACCGGAAGGGCGGCGGCTCCGGGAGTGCAGACTCCTTCGATGAGAGCGAGTGGCTGGACGATGAGGTATAGGAGAAATGGCGCGGATGACCAGCATCCGTGCCATTCCTTTTTAGGGTAAAACTGGACAATGACGCTGCTTTGGGTGCAGAATGGTAGGTTGAAACCGGTCCCGGTGCAGCATCGGTGCTGCCTCAGCGAGGGATCCAGATGAAAAGGAGCATTCTCCATGAAATCACTTCTGAAGTATCTGAAAGAGTACCGCAAGGAGGCGGTTCTGGCACCGTTATTCAAGCTGCTGGAGGCGACCTTTGAGCTGATTGTCCCTTTGGTGATGGCGGCCATCATCGACACGGGAATTGCGACGCAGAACCGCCCTTACATTCTGAAGATGTGCGGTGTGCTGGTCCTGCTGGCGGCGGTCGGGCTTGCTTCGTCCATTACGGCACAGTGGTTTGCTGCCAAGGCAGCAACCGGATTCTCGGCGAAGCTTCGGCATCTTCTGTTCGAACACATTCAGGAGCTGTCCTTTTCCCAGATGGATCTGTTCGGCACCGATACGCTGATCACGAGAATGACCAGTGATGTCAATCAGGTGCAGAACGGCGTGAATCTGGTGCTGCGTCTGTTCATGCGTTCGCCGTTTATTGTCTTCGGTGCTATGATCATGGCCTTCACCGTGGACGTGAAGGCGGCGCTGATTTTCGTGGTGACGATCCCGATTCTTTCCGTTGTTGTCTTCGGCATCATGCTGTGGACCATGCCGCTGTACAGAAGGGTTCAGGGGAAGCTGGATCAGATCATGACAGGAACCCGTGAGAATCTGACTGGTGTCCGCGTCATCCGCGCGTTTGGAAGAGAAGAGAGTGAAGAGGAAAGCTTCCGTGCGAGCAACGAGGATCTCTCCCATATGCAGCAGTATGTCGGCAGAATCTCCGGACTGATGAACCCGGTCACGTACATCATTATCAACCTGGCGACGGCATATCTGATTTATACGGGAGCCGTCCGGATCGATATCGGTGCTCTGACGCAGGGACAGGTTGTGGCGCTTCTGAACTATATGTCACAGATTCTGGTTGAGCTGATCAAGCTGGCGAACCTTATCATTCAGGTGACGAAGGCCTGGGCCTGCGGAGACCGTATCGCGGACATTCTGAAGGTGGAGCCGGACATGACGGACGGAATGCTCGGTGCAGAGGCGCTCGGAGACAGCGACACCGCAGTGGAATTCCGGAATGTGACTCTTACCTATGAAGAGGATGCGGGAGAAGCACTGGAGAATATCTCGTTCAAGGCGAAAAAGGGACAGACGATCGGCATTATCGGGGGCACCGGAAGCGGCAAGTCCTCTCTTGTCAATCTGATTCCCCGTTTCTACGATGCGACGCAGGGTGAGGTCCTTGTGGGCGGACATAATGTGAAGGAATATCGTCAGGATGCACTGCGCAGCAGAATCGGCGTCGTCCTTCAGAAGGCCATCCTGTTCAAGGGGACCATCGCAGAGAATCTTGCCTGGGGAAAGAACGATGCTTCCGCGGAAGAAATGGACGAGGCACTCGAAATTTCGCAGGCAAAGGAATACGTGGAGCAGAAGCCCGGCAGAACCGCGTTTGAGCTGGAGCAGAACGGCCGGAATCTTTCCGGCGGCCAGAAGCAGCGCATGACCATTGCGCGCGCCCTGATCCGCAAGCCTGAGATTCTCATCATGGATGACTCGGCATCTGCACTGGATTTCGCGACGGACGCGAAGCTTCGCATGGCTATTCGGAAGATGTCGAAGAATCTGACCACCTTCATCGTCTCCCAGCGTGCGGCCTCTGTACAGTACGCGGATCAGATCCTTGTCATGGACGACGGGAAGCTGGTCGGAACCGGGACACATGAGGAGCTTCTTGCGGGGAACCCGGTTTATCAGGAAATCTATTATTCGCAGTTCCCGAAGGAAGAGGAGGCATGAACATGGCACAGAAACAGAAAAAAAAGGTCGATCATGCCGGACAGCTTGTGATTGTGAAAAAGGTTCTGCGTTATCTCGGGCGCTACCGCATTTTCCTGTGGCTCTCATTGGCACTTGCCTTTGTGACCGTGGCGCTTCAGCTCTATATCCCGAAGCTGACCGGTGAGGTTGTGGACTACATGGCAGGTGCGGGCAGAGTACAGTTCGCGGGGGTTCTGAACATCATCGCAAGGATCGTTGCGAGCGCGCTTCTTGCAGGTCTCGGGCAGTGGCTCATGAACCTGTGCAACAACAAGATGACCTACGACGTGGTGCGGGACATCCGGAACGACGCGTTCCATAAAATTGAACAGCTCCCGCTCAGCTACATTGATTCCCACCCCTACGGCGAGATTGAAAGCCGTGTCATCGCGGATGCAGACCAGTTCGCGGACGGGCTGCTGATGGGCTTTACCCAGCTGTTCACCGGCGTGATCACGATTCTGGGAACCCTGATTTTTATGCTGTCCATCAACATCGGAATCACGATTGCGGTCGTTGCGCTTACGCCGCTGTCCTTCCTGGTAGCAGGATACATTTCCTCCCATACCTATACGATGTTCAAAAAGCAGTCCGAAATCCGAGGGCAGCAGACGGGCCTCATCAATGAGATGGTCGAGGGACAGAAGGTCGTCAAGGCCTTCAACCGCAAGAGCGAGGTTGTGGGTGAGTTTGACAGAATCAATGAAGAGCTGCAGGAAACGTCTCTTCGGGCGATCTTCTTCTCCTCCATCACGAATCCGTCCACCCGCTTTGTCAACAGTCTGGTGTATGCCGTGGTCGGCGTGACCGGAGCGATCTTTGCGATTGCGGGCCACCTTACAGTCGGTCAGCTGACCGCATTTCTTTCTTATGCAAGCCAGTACGCAAAGCCGTTCAATGAAATCTCCGGCGTGGTGACCGAGCTGCAGAATGCGATTGCCTGTGCGGGGAGAGTATTGGATCTGATTGAGGAAGAGCCGCAGATTCCGGATGCGGAGGACGCGAAGGCTCCGGAGCACTTTGAAGGAAGCGTGGAGCTGCGGAATGTGGATTTCTCCTATGTGAAGAATCAGAATCTCATCCGCAATTTCAATCTCACAGTAAAGCCCGGCCAGAAAATCGCCATTGTCGGACCGACTGGCTGCGGCAAGACAACGCTGATCAATCTGCTGATGCGCTTCTATGATGTCGACAAGGGAGGCATCTATGTGGACGGGACGGATATCCGGAGGATTGCGCGTCACGCACTCCGCAGCGGCTACGGCATGGTGCTGCAGGAGACCTGGCTGAAATCCGGCACCATCCGGGAGAACATCACGATGGGAAATCCGCGGATCACAGAGGAAGAAATGATCCGGATCGCGAAGGTCTGCCATATTGACTCCTTCATCCGCAGGCTTCCCAAGGGCTATGACACTGTAGTTTCCGAGAACGGGGAGGATTTCTCGCAGGGACAGAGACAGCTCCTGTGCATTGCCCGCGTCATGATGAGCAGGCCGTCCATGCTGATTCTGGATGAGGCGACCTCGTCCATTGATACGAGAACCGAGCTGAAGATTCAGGATGCATTCAACCGGATGATGGAAGGAAGGACGAGCTTCATCGTTGCACACCGCCTGTCCACCATCCGAAATGCCGACTGCATTCTGGTCATGAAGGATGGACACATCATCGAGCAGGGAACGCATGAAGCCCTGATGAAGGAGCAGGGCTTCTATTATAACCTGTATCAGAGCCAGTTCCTCGGGAAGGCCATCTGATATCGCAGGATTCTGCCAGAGCTGGTTCTCTGGAGAAGGAATCGGAATTATTGAATGAAACAAAGACTCCTGCCTCACCGCTGTTCTGGCGCTGAGGCAGGAATTTTTGAATTTGGGAAGAAAACCCTCTGCGATCGACAGCAAGCATAAAATCATAAACAGGCAGGAAAATAACGGCCAAAATGGGGGGGGTAAAGACTAAAAATATCAAAAAACGCTGAAAATTTGGCGCATCGCCATTGAAAATAAAGAGATTATCCGATATAAAGAATGTTGAAACTGCAGCATCGGTGCTGGCGCACCGGCTGCCGCATTCGGCAAAACCGCCTTCGCGGATTTTGCCTCAGTGAGGTATAAAAATGAGAAAGAGATTTGTAGGTCTTGCACTGGCGCTGACCTGTGCAGTGTCACTTCTTGCCGGCTGCGGGAATACGGCAGGCAAGGGAACAGAAGGCGGGAGCCCGGAAGCCGGCAATGGCAGTGCGGCGGCAGGAACGGAGACCGGGACCGCGGATGCCACAGAGGCAAGCGATCACCCGGTGATTACGATGAATGCGGCATACCGCAATATGTCGATGTTCTATGAGCTCGTCCATGAAAAGTATCCGGAGATCAATCTGGAAATCATTCCCTACAACGGCCAGAATTATACGTCCTATGTCAATGATATGCGCTTTTCGGGTCAGATGACGGATATTTATTTTGCAACCTACTATTCTCCCGGACGCTATGATGATGCGTCGGATTTCCTTGATCTTTCCAGCTATGATTTTACGGGCAATTATGCACAGTCCCGGCTTCGTGAGGTGACCTGCAACGGAGCAGTCTACATGCTTCCCCTTGGCTACAATGCACTGGGCATCACCTACAACAAGACGCTTTTGGAGGAGAACGGATGGTCGCTTCCTTCCAATCTGAAGGAGATGGAGGAGCTGAAGGAAAAGGCAGAGGCAGCAGGATATGTTTTCTGCCGGGATCAGCTTCAGTATCCGGGCTACGGCTTTCAGTATCT
Organism: uncultured Lachnospiraceae bacterium; assembly: GCA_937877165.1. Lineage (GTDB taxonomy): Bacteria > Bacillota > Clostridia > Lachnospirales > Lachnospiraceae > CAG-791. Next base: position 32,873 of record CALEFO010000119.1, read on the forward strand.
GTGCAACATTCTGGATACCGGATTTCTGAGTACGGTAGACGGCCTTCAGTGGCAGAACGATTTCATTTCGGGGAAGGCAACTCTTTCCGGAACTCCGAAAATGATGGAGGCAATGAAGCTTTTGGACCGCTGGCGTGACATCGGAATTTTAAACGCCGATGGAACGCCGGAAAGTGATTCGGAAACCAAGGCGCAGATGGTAGAGGGGAATACGCTGTTTCTGGTTGGCAACAGCAATGATCTTACGGCAGAGACAGATGCGAAGGATGAATTCCGCCTGATGCCGTATCTTTCGGAGGATGGCAGCCAGAATGTCTTCATTCTGAATGTCAGCCGCTTCGTAGGCTTGAACAAGTCGCTGGGAGAGCCCGGCAACGAGCAGAAGCTCGAGGATGCGGTTCATGTCATGGAGGTTCTCTCTACCGTGGAGGGAATGGAGAGCCTGGAGCCCTCGCAGAACAATTCGCGTATTTTGCCGCTGAAGGATGCCACGATCGAGGAGAGCAGCTATTATGCCGATGTGCTGGATGAGCTGAACAGCGGACATACGGCGAATTTCATTTATGCCGGCTGGGAGGACGTCGTTGTGCCCATCGGAGAGAAAATGATTGCTTATGTTCGTGGAGAGGCATCGCTGGATGAGGTAATTGCCTGCTTTGATGACAATCAGCATCTGATTACGGACGGAGAAACAGAATCCTATACAACGGTGTCTGAGACCATCGGCATGGACGATTGTGCAAGAGCGGTCGGCATCTGCTTTGCCAAGGCAACAGGTGCAGAGGCGGCACTGATTTCCACAAACCCGTGGGTCTATAATACGGAAGCCTATGAGATGAATAAGCAAGGAGTCAGCGGATGCCTGTTCCCCGGGAAGGTCACGGATCAGGAGCTTGTTTCCATTCTTCCGACCGGCTGGAGCAATACGATCCAGACGGTGACCCTGACGGGAGCACGCATCAAGGAGCTGGCAGAGAAAGGCTACGATTACAGTGGCGACGGCAGTCTTGTGTTCCCTTATGTTCTTGTGACGAAGGACGGCATGGAGCTGGAGGATGACAAGACCTATACCGTTCCCATCTGCGGCGCATCGGAGGCAGTGCAGGAGGAAGGAAAGCTGGCGGACAGCGGCATCGTCGGACTGGAGGCTGCGCAGGAGTATTTCAGCCAGTTTACGGAATTGAGCGCACAGGACCTTGTTTGGGAGTAAGCACCGGATGAAGAAGTCAGCACAGAGCAAATATGCCATGCAGAGCAGAAGAGAGCTGCGGCAGACACTGGCCACATTGGCGGTGGTATTGGTGCTTACCATTGTGGTTGTACTTTCGTTCTTGCGTTTCTACAACGCCTATATTGATGAAACTCTGTATGCGGAGCGTCTGAATCAGATGCGGGAGGTCACGACGCAGCTCTTTTCCGGGCTGGAGGACGTCGTGAAGAATCAGTGGCGGATGGTAGATGAGCAGAACCGTGTTCTTCAGAAAAGCCCTCCGGACAGTCTGGACGATTTTACAGAGCTGATGCAGGAACAGGTATATATATCGGATTTGGACTCGGTTCAGTGTCAGCTGCTTGCTGTCGATGAAAATGGCTTCTATTATACGCAGAATGGGAAGCAGGGACTTCTTACGGAGAGGGAGTACCTGTTGGAGAGGCCGGAGCAGATCAGCTATGTGTCGAATTCTTTGATATCCGGAGAGACACGGATGGTGTTCCTGAAGCAGCTGGAGGAGCCGATCATTGTCCGGGATGGAGATCAGGCAGTGAAGATCTCTTATTATGGTGTTTCGGAGAACATGGAGGAGCTGAATCCTTATTTTGAGTGTTCGGCGTACAGTGGGAACAGCAGCGTTTATGTGGTGGATCGTGATGGCTTGAAGCTGTTCAGTAGTAGTAGTAGTAGTAGTAGTACGGGCGATCTGCTGAAGGGCTACAATGTGTACAGTGTGCTGCAGTCGATGGACTACCTTCACGGCAGTGCCTTTGATTCTGCCCGGCAGGAGCTGGAGGACGACGGACTTTCTTATTCGAATGCGGTTCTTGACGGCACCGAGCTTTATTATGCGCTCTATAAAATGGAGAATTCCGAATGGACGCTGGTTTTCCTTGTTCCATCCTCCTATGTAGCGATGAATACGGTGCAGCTGATTAACATGACCATTCGCCTGGTTCTTATTTTTGTGAGCACACTGATGGCAGTCAGCGTTCTTGCCATCCTGTGGCTGACGAAAAGACAGCAGAAGGCAGCACTGGAGGCGGAGCGCCGCAACAATGAGATGCTGGAGCAGGTGAATGAGGAGCTGAGCCGGACGGCAAAGGAGGCCGAGCGTGCGAACCGGGCAAAGAGTGATTTCCTTGCGAACATGTCGCATGATATCCGGACTCCGATGAATGCCATTGTCGGGATCACGAGCCTCATGGAGCATGAGGAGGGAACCTCCGATAAGCTGCACACGTACATTGAAAAGGTGCAGCTCTCGAGCCGTCACCTTCTGAGTCTGATCAATGATGTGCTGGATATGAGCAAAATTGAATCCAGCGAGGTAGCCATCAACCAGAACAGCGTCAGCCTTGCTGAACAGGTGGGACAGGTGGACAGCATTATTCGTTCGCAGGCTACGGAGCGCGGGCAGGATTTTCAGATTCTGGTTCATAACATTTCTCATGAGTATGTCATCAGCGATGAGGTCCGTCTGCGTCAGATTTTCCTGAACCTTCTTTCCAATGCGGTGAAGTACACGCCCTACGGCGGAAGGGTGCGCTTCGATATTACGGAGGAAACCGCGGAGAAGTCCGGCGGAGCTTCGCAAAGACCGGAGAAGGCGCAGTTCCTCATTACGGTGACAGATAATGGCTGCGGCATGACGCCGGAGTTTATGGAGCATATTTTCGAGCCGTTCACCCGGGCGGAGAATTCTATGACCAACAAGGTGCAGGGAACGGGCCTCGGCATGGCAATCACGAAGAACATCGTGGACCTGATGGGCGGCACGATTTCGGTGCAGAGCGAGGTTGGAAAGGGAAGCTGCTTTGAGGTGAAGCTGGCCTTCCCGATTGATTATCAGAAGGAAAAGGAAGTTCTGCCGAATGTACAGGAGGTCCTGCTGGTTTCGGATGATGCCCTCCTCTGCACGAATGTGCAGGCATCGCTTCAGGAGGCTGAGGTTGCCTTTGAAGCGGCGGTCAATGAGCATGAGGCGTGCCATCTCCTGCAGAAGAGCCATCCGGATGTGATCCTTGTGAACGGCTACCTGGACCGCCCGGATCTTGCGGAGCTGGTGCAGACACTCCGGAAGCAGGCGAAGAACGCAGTTCTCCTCTTCTGCTGCGAATATGCGCAGCCGGAGCAGGTGCACGAGCTTGTGAAGAAGAGCGGAGTGGATGGACTGGTTGCCCGTCCGTTCTTTTTCTCGAATCTGGTGCACGAGGTGAACCGGGTGCAGGGGAAGGCCTCCGAGGAGGACGAGGAGGGCTCTTCGCTGAAGGGAATGCGGTTCTTGTGTGCCGAGGACAACGAGCTCAACGCGGAGATTCTGAAAGCCATTCTGGAGATGAATGGGGCCTCCTGTACCATGTATCCGGATGGACAGCAGATGGTTCAGGCATTCTCGTCGGTGAAGGAGGGGGACTATGACGCGATTCTGATGGATGTCCAGATGCCGGTTATGAACGGTCTGGAGGCAACCCGCAGGATCCGCAGCGGCGAAAACCCGCTCGGAGCGACGATCCCGATTATTGCGATGACCGCGAATGCCTTCGCGGAGGATGTGCAGGAGTGCATGGATGCGGGAATGAATGCGCATGTGTCCAAGCCGCTGGATATCCGGGCCCTGGAACGCGCGCTTCGCGGAGGCTTTACCCCCCCCCGTTTGCTTAAGGCGTAGGGGATACTGACAGGCAGTTTGGAAGATGAATCGGTATGTCACTTTCAAGCTGCAGAATCGGTGCGGATGCACCGGCGGCCACATTCGGCAAAACCGCTTTCGCGGATTTTGCCTCAGTGAGGTATAAAAATGATGAAGAGCACATTAACGATGCCGAAGAA
>CALEFO010000120.1 GCA_937877165.1 uncultured Lachnospiraceae bacterium
CCTTCATGGGATCCGGCGTGAGCCTTCCGAAGCACAAGCAGATGATCATCACCGTTAAGGATGCCGACAAGGGCGAGATTATTGACATCGCACGGCGCTATGAGAAGCTTGGCTATATCATTTATTCCACGCGCCGCACGGCAGAAACCCTTCAGGAGAATGGCGTTCATGCAAGAAAGGTCAACCGGATTGATCAGGAATCCCCGACTGTCATGGATCTTCTTCTGGGGCATAAGATTGATCTTGTCATTGATACGCCGACGCAGGGACATGATAAGAACCGTGACGGATTCCTGATCCGCCGTACGGCCATTGAGACCGGTGTCACCACGATTACGTCGCTGGATACCGCAAGGGCGCTGGTTTCTTCTCTGGAGCATCAGGCAGAGGAGACAGACCTGAGCATCATTGATATTGCGAAACTATAATGGCAAATCAGGTGAATTACAGTAAGGAACTGGATAAGATTGTGGAGAAGGACAGGGAGCAGGGACGGATACCGTCCCTGCTCCTGCAGGTCTGCTGTGCTCCCTGTTCGAGCTACTGCCTGGAATATCTGCGGGAGGATTTTCGCGTGACGGTTCTGTACTATAATCCGAATATTTCGGAGCGCGCGGAATTCGAGAAGCGGAAGGCAGAAGAGAAGCGCCTGATCGCGGAGTACAACCGGCAGGTGGAGGAGCAGGATTTTGACGGAATGAACTCTACAGGACGGGCCCGGAAGATCGATATTCTGGAATGTGCATATGACGGGGAAGTCTACGAAAAGGCTGTCCGCGGACTGGAGGACTGCCCTGAGGGAGGAGACCGCTGCTCGGTCTGCTTTGCCCTGCGTCTTGGGAAGACGGCGGAGCTTGCGGCAGCAGGCAGTTATGACTGCTTTGCCACGACGCTTACGATTTCGCCGCTGAAGGATGCCGCGCGGCTCAACCGGATTGGCGCAGAGATGGGAAAGAAGTACGGCGTGATGTGGCTTCCTTCGGATTTCAAAAAAAAGAACGGCTACAAGCGATCCATTGAGCTCTCGCACCGGTTCGGGCTGTACCGGCAGAATTACTGCGGCTGCAGATTTTCGCGCGGTGAGAAGGTTTGAAAGTGACATCGATATGTCACTTTCAAACTGCAGCATCGGTGCTGAGGCACACGAATCGGCGCTGGCGCACAGCAACAGAAAAATGACAGATCAAATCAGAGAAAACGCCTGCGAGAAAGCCGGCATAGGACAGGAAAGGAAAGAATCACTATGAAACAATTGCTGGAAACACTGACGGAGGAGATGGGCAAGGCCTTTGCGGCAGCAGGATATGACGCTGCAATGGGCAAGGTGGGAGTTTCAGCTCGTCCGGATCTTGCTGAGTACCAGTGCAATGGGGCAATGGCCGGCGCGAGGCAGTACCACAAGGCTCCGTTTATGATCGCGGAGGATGTGGCGGAACATCTTCAGGATTCAGAGATTTTCAAGGATGTCACGGTGGTAAAGCCGGGCTTTATCAATTTGAACGTGAAGGAATCCTGCCTGCAGGCCTATCTGCAGGAAATGACCGAATCGGTCAAATTCGGAATGCCTCTCCCGGAAAAGCCGAAGACAGTTGTTCTGGACTACGGCGGACCGAATGTGGCAAAACCGCTGCATGTTGGACATCTTCGTTCTGCGGTCATCGGAGAAGCCGTCAAGAGAATTGTCCGCTATCACGGCGATACAGCCATTGGGGATATTCACTTGGGTGACTGGGGCCTTCAGATGGGCCTTGTCATTACGGAGCTGAAGCACCGCCAGCCAAAGCTGCCGTATTTTGATGAATCCTTTGAAGGAGAGTATCCGGAAGAAGCTCCGTTTACGGTCGGTGATCTGGAGGAAATCTATCCGTTCGCAAGCAAAAAGTCGAAAGAGGATGAGGCCTACCACGCGGAAGCACTGGAGAATACGCACAAACTTCAGGAAGGAAACCGTGGCTATCGGGCTCTTTGGAAGCACATCATGAATGTCTCTGTGGCAGACATGAAGCGCAACTATGCGAATCTGAATGTGACGTTCGATCTCTGGAACGGAGAATCCACCGTCAATGACCTGATCGGGCCGATGGTGGAGAAGATGAAGAAAGACGGCAAGGCTTACGAGAGCGAGGGAGCACTCGTGGTCGATGTTGCGGAAAAGACCGATGCGAAGGAGGTCCCGCCCTGCATGATTTTAAAGAGCGACGGCGCGGCCTTGTATACGACAACGGATCTCGCGACGATTCAGGACCGGCGTGATGCTTACCATCCGGATGAGATCATCTATATTACGGACAAGCGGCAGGCCCTTCACTTCGTTCAGGTGTTCCGTGCGGCGAGAAAATGCGGACTCTGTGATGAAAAGACAGAGCTTCGGCACATTGGTTTTGGCACGGTAAACGGGAAGGACGGAAAGCCGTTTAAGACAAGAGACGGCGGCGTTATGCGTCTGGAGACGCTGATTTCGGACATCAACGAAGAGATGCTTCAGAAAATTGAAACCAATCCGGAAATCACCGGGGAGGAAGCGGCGGATACGGCAAGGAAGGTGGCGCTGGCTGCCATCAAGTACGGAGATCTGTCCAATCAGGCATCCAAGGACTATATTTTCGATACCGAGAAATTCACCTCCTTTGAGGGAGACACCGGCCCGTACATCCTGTATACGATTGTCCGGATCAAGTCGATTCTTGCCAAGTACCAGGCGGCCGGTGGAAAGAATCCTGCGGACCTGAAGATTGCAGAGCCGAAGAGCAAGGCCGAGAAGAGCCTGATGCAGGACATCGCCGGATTCGGTGCCATGATGGAAGGTGCCTACGAAGATTGTGCGCCGCACCGCATCTGCGCATACATTTATCAGCTGTCCAATGACTTCAACAGCTTCTATCACGGGACCAGAATTCTTGTAGAGGAAGACGAGGCGAAGAAGGAAGGCTGGATTGCTCTTTTGAAGCTGACCAAGGATATTCTGGAAACCTGCATTGACGTTCTGGGCTTTTCTGCACCGGAACGGATGTAAGTGCGAAGCACGCAGCAATCCGTTGATTTCATGAGAACGCACCATGCTTGCATGAGCGCGGATGACCTTGGCGGCCAAAACAGCATGAGAGGGAGGATTCGCCATGGAAATGGATGATTTTCTGAAAGCCGGCAGCGACATCATGAAGGATGTGTCCAAAGCAGTGGAATCCGGCGATTACTCTGGACTGAGCGGATCCATCCGGGACCGTGTGACACAGGTGACGGATCAGCTCGGTGGAGAAATGGCCCAGGGAGCCAGAAATTTTGCCGAGGCGGTGACCACCGGCAAGGTATCGGGCACTTCTGCAGAAAGTGGCAGGAAGGCGGCCGGAACCGCTGGGGGGAGCAGGAAGGAGGATGGCAGGAATTATTTCCTGCAGCGAAGGCCGAGCCGCAGCACAGGAAGCGGAAAGAAGCTTGCAGGGATTCTTTTGGGAATTCTTCCTGGTGGGATGACGGCAATCTGGATTCTTGCGTCTGTCATCATGGCGGTCACGGGAGAAGGCAGCGGAGCGCTGGGAGGAGTTGTCCTTGCGCTGCTGTCCGGTGTGATCACGATGGCCTGCGCGCTGCTTGTAAGAAGCGGCAAAAGAGAACAGAAGCTGGTAAGCCGCTACTATCAGTACGGCGAACTGATCGGAAAGAACCGGGAATATTTTTCCGTGGCGGAGCTGGCCCAGAAGGCGGGTGTTTCCGAAGAGGAGGTCTGCGACGATATTCTTCGGATGCGGGCGGCAGGGTATCTGCCCTATGCCGTTCTGGACCGCAGCAAAACGACGGTGATTCTTACTGATCGTATGTACAAGGAATACGCAAACGCGGAGAAATCCAGGCAAATGCGCGAGGAAGAGGAACGAATCCGGAATCTTCGGAATGCGGCAGCGCCGCAGGGACAGGCGGAAAGCTGGGAGAGCGCGGAAAAGAAGGTCTCGCAGGCGCAGGCGAGGGCTCACGCTGAGGCAGCAGCGAGCCGTGCAGGCAGAGCGGACGCTGCGGGAACCGCACAGGGAATGCAGAAGGATCGTCAGGCCTTACAGGCTCCGTACAGCTCTGAGCAGGCGGCTCTCGTTGCGGAGGGCCAGAGCTACATTGTTCAGATCCGTGCGATCAATGACCGCATTCCCGACACCGAGGAGATGTCTGACAAGCTGTATCAGCTGGAAGACATCATGCGCCGGATTTTCGCACAGGTGAAAAAAGATCCGTCCAAGGCCAAGGATCTGCGCAAGCTCATGAACTACTACCTGCCAACGACCACAAGACTCCTTGGCGCGTATGCGGATCTGAATGAGCAGCCGGAGGCAGGAGAGAATATCCGCGAGACGAAGCGCCAGATTGAGGATTCCATGGATATCATCAACGAAGCTTTTGGGAAGCTTCTGGATGATATGTTCCAGGAGCAGGCATGGGATCTGTCCTCGGATCTCAATGTCATGAAGACGATGATGGCGCAGGACGGCCTGACGGAGAGCAATTCTGTCTGGTCTTCGAAGTCAGAAGCTTTTGCTGCAGAATACAAGCCAAATGGCCGGTCTGCACGGGCCGGGGAAACGGAGAATGCGGACGAAGCCGGAGAAGCGGAGCGTGCTGAAGCCTATGTTATCAACAGCGCGGGAGAGAAGGTCCCTGTCTCGGAGGCGGAGAATCTGTAGGGGCATATGGGGGCTTCCCCTTCCGAACAGAAAACAGCCAGACAACCAAAAAGGGCAGATGCATGAAATCAGAGCTTCATGCATCTGCCTTTTTTATAAGAATCGTGCATTCGGCAAAACTGCCTTCCCGGCTTTTGCCTCAGCGAGGGGATAGAATCAGCGGTTCGTTCAGGAACCTGTCGGGAGTCCCGCAAGCTTTTTCCATTTCCCGCTCCGGTAGCGCAGGAGGAAGAAGGTAATGCGGCAGATCCAGTCGACCACCATAGCGATCCAGACGCCGACGGCTCCCATTCCGAAATTCACACCGAGGATGTAGGAGAGTACAATCCGGAAAATGAACATGGATGCGATCGAGACGATCATGGTGTAGCGGACATCGTTGCAGGCGCGCAGCATGTTCGGGAAAACGAATGCAAGCGGCCACAGGAACATGGCACAGCCGGTATGGATGGCAACGAGCTTCCAGGTCAGGGCTGTTGCCTCAGCGGAGAGGCTGAAGACGGAAAGGATCGGATTCAGAAAGAGAATCAGTCCTACGTCCAGAATGACCGAAGGAATGTAGGTGATGAGGAGAATTTTCTTCAGATAATAATGAATCTGAAATTCAGAGCCCGCGCCTACGCATTGTCCGATGACAGTGATCATGGCAAGGCTGGTGGCCTGACCGATGATGACGCCTACACTGTCGAGACTGTTGGCGACGCCGTTTGCCGCGATCTGCGAGGTGCCGAATAAGGCGATGATGGAAACAACGAGGATCCGGCCGAGCTGGAAAATGCCGTTCTCTGTTCCGCTGGGAATGCCGATATAGAGAATCTTACGAATCACAGACCACCGAGGCCTTACGAAGAAGGAAGAAAGATAAATTTCCTGCCTGGGCCGCCTAAGAAGCACGTAGAGAATCAGGGCACCGGCGGCACGGGAAATAAGAGAAGGAAGCGCAACACCTGCGGTTCCAAGATGCAGGACAAAGACACCGACGGCATTGCCGATGACATTGATAATGTTGACGACCACCGCGGTTTTCAGCGTGACGGCGGCGTTTCCCATGGAGCGGAACAGTGCGGCACACGCATTGTAGACGGCGAGGAACGGGAAGGAGAGAGCAGAGATCAGAAAGTAAATCAGTGCGTTCTGCATGACATCATCCTCAATTCCGCCAAAGAAAAGGCGCAGAAGCGGTTCTTTGACTGCTATAGTCAACAGCATGACAGCAAGGCCGAGCACCAGCACGGTGAGAAGAAGCTGGGAGGCGGAATCCCTGGCCTTCCTGGGATGCCGGGCTCCGAGGTACTGGGAGGTCACGACCGCTCCGCCCGTTGCAAGCGCAGAGAAGATGGCGAAGACCAGATTGTTGATCATGTCAACGAGAGAGACGCCGGAGACGGCGGCCTCTCCGACGGCGGAGATCATAACTGTATCGGCCATGCCGACGGTCATGGCAAGGGCCTGCTCGAAGATCAGGGGTACAATCAGCCTGCGGAGATCCTGCGGGGAGAATAGAAACGGTTTCCCGTCGGGTGCAGGACGGGTGGCGGGTGAAACGGCGGCAGCCTGTTTGACGAAATGCTGCATAGAGAAATTTCCTCCTGAAGAGTTGAATTCTGTCCCCAAAAGACATTCCCAGTTTAACACGGATTGTCAGATATGCTACTGCTGCAAGCAGGTACCTTGTAGGCAAAAAACGCCTGAACGTGTATAATAAATTGAAATTTCCAGCGGCCATTCTGTCGACCAGAACAGCTGGATGCATTCGGCGAAATTGCGTTCGCAAATTTCGCCTTGGCGAGGTATGAAAATGAGCAAATTTGGAAGCAAGAACAAGGATAGCAAAAAGGCAGAGGAAAAGCGGATGAAGCAGCAGCTGGCTGCGCTTGCCCGCAAGAATGAGAAGAAGAAAAAGAAATAAACCGCTGCGCAGGAGGGGACTATGAGCGAAGAAGAATTCGGCAGTTTTGCAAAAATGCCGCAGGCACCGACACTGGAGTTCGGAGCAGCTGCGGAAACAGACAAGGCCCTGGAAGAAGAAAAGAAGGCTGCGGAAGCACCTGCAGAGGAACAGAAAATTCCGGATCCGGAGGCGGTTCTGACGCCGGAGGAGAAGGAACAGGTCGAGGCTTTTGTGAAGCAGATCGATCTGTCCAATACCAGTGGAATACTGAATTATGGAGTTGGCACGCAGAAGAAGCTTGCGGATTTCTCCCAGAAGGCCATTGACAATGTCCGGACCAAGGACATGGGCGAGGTCGGCAGCATGCTCTCCGGTCTGGTCAATGAGCTGAAGGAGTTCGATGTCTCGGAGGATGAAAAGGGCTTTACCGCATTTTTTAAGCGCAAGGCCAATAAGGTCGAGGCACTGAAGACGAAGTACGCCAAGGTGGAAGCCAACGTGCAGACCGTCAGTGACGAGCTGGAGAAGCATCAGGTCCAGCTTTTGAAGGATGCGGATCTGATGGACAAGATGTACGAGCTGAATCTGAGCTATTTTCATGAGCTGACGATGTACATCGCAGCCGGCAAGAAGAAGCTGGAAGAGGTGCGCGGCGGCGAGCTTGCAGAGCTCCAGAAGAAGGCGGAGCAGTCCGGGCTTCCGGAGGATGCGCAGAAGGCCAAGGATCTTGCGGAGCAGTGTGACCGTTTTGAGAAGAAAATCTATGACCTCGAGCTGACGAGAACGGTGGCGATGCAGACCGCGCCGGAGATCCGGATGGTGCAGAATTCAGATACGGTGATGGCCGAGAAGATTCAGTCCACGATTGTGAACACGATTCCCCTGTGGAAGAATCAGATGGTCATTGCAATCGGTCTGGAGCATGCCAATCAGGCAGCACGTGCGGAGCGCGAGGTCAATGACATGACCAATCAGCTTCTGCAGAAGAATGCGGCAGCCCTGAAGACGGCGACTGTGGAGACCGCGCGCGAATCTGAGCGCGGGATTGTGGATATTGAGACGCTGAAGTCTACCAACCAGACGCTGATTTCGGCCATGGATGAGATTCTGAAGATTCAGACGGAGGGGAAGGAGAAACGCCGCACCGCCGAGGGAGAACTGGCTCAGATTGAGAGCGAGCTCAAGCAGAAGCTTCTCGAGGCAGCCAGAAACTGAGGCTGCACGGAGGATTTGTCATATGGCAAGAGGCAGAGTCAGAATTTTTGTGGGAACCGGTCATGGGAAAACACCCGCGGCCATGGGACTTGCACTGATGAAGGCATCGGAAGGCGGTCATGCTGTGATCATCCAGTTCTTCCGTGGAAGAGGCCTTTCGGATTCGGAATTCAACAAAAAGCTGGAACCGGAAATCAAGCTGTTTCGCTTCGAGAAGTCGGACATTCCCTGGGCGAAGATGAGTGAGGAAGAGCGCAGCATTGAGGCAGCCAACATCCGGAATGGTCTGAACTACGCGAGAAAAGTTCTGGATACCGGGGAGAGCGATCTTCTTGTGATGGACGATGTTCTTGGGCTGATCGACAACGGAATCATTACCTTTGAAGAGATGGGAGAGCTTCTGGAGCACCGCGAGGATACGGACGTGGTGCTGACGGGAACGCGGATGGATGATGGGCTCTGCTGTTTCGCGGATGAGATTCAGGAGATCACGGAGAGCGCATTCCGTTGCTTTTCGGAGGATACGAGGCAGAACCCGGGAAAGGAAGAGCAGTAGACTCCGGGGGTACAGCTTCCGGAGAAAACAGTAAATTCTGCAGGTGCACAGGCACCTGCGTGGTCGCTGCGAAGGGCAGCAGGAGGAAGAGAATATGTCAGTATTTACAGGATCGGCCGTGGCGATTGTCACGCCATTTCACGATGACGCGGAGCAGACCATCAACTATGACGCATTTGCGAAGTTCATCGATTTTCAGATTGCAAACGGGACGGACGCTATCGTAGTCTGCGGGTCCACGGGAGAGTCTGCAACGATGACGGAGGAAGAGCATCTGGAGGCATGCCGTTTTGTTGTGGACTATGTGAAGCACCGGGTACCGGTAATTGCGGGAACCGGTTCGAACTGCACGAAGACGGCGGCGAACCTGACGGAAGCAGTCCGCGGATACGGCGCGGATGCGGCTCTTGTCATCACTCCCTACTATAACAAGGGAACGCAGGAGGGCATGTATCAGCATTTCAGGGCGGTCGCGGAGGCCGGAAAGGGAATGCCGGTACTGATGTACAACGTTCCTTCCCGTACCGGCGTGAACCTTCTTCCGGAAACGGTCGCAAGACTGGTCCGGGAGGTGCCGGGCATTGTCGGAATCAAGGAAGCCTGCGGGGATCTCAGTCAGATCGTGAAGCTGATGGCGTTGACGGACGGCAACATCGAGCTGTATTCCGGAAACGATGATCAGACGGTTCCGATTATGGCAGTGGGAGGCCTCGGCGTGATTTCGGTCGTGGCGAATGTGGCACCGCAGGAGATGCATGACCTGTGCGCGGCTTTTGTGGCAGGTGATTTTGCCAAGGCGAGAAGACTTCAGTTTGAAACGGAAGAGCTCTTTGAGTGCCTCTTCTCGGAGGTTAATCCGATTCCGGTCAAGAAGGCCGTGAATCTGCTCGGATTTGAAGCGGGACCGCTTCGCCTTCCTCTGACGGAAATGACTCCTGCCAAGGCAGAGAAGATGAAGGAAGCCATGAAGAAGCTTGGGATTCTGTAAGGATTTTTTGAAATGTCTTCCGGAATCCGCCGGTGCGGGACCACGTTCAAGCGGCAGCATCGGTGCTGATGCACCGGCTGCCGCATTCGGCGAAATCGCTTTTGCGAATTTTGCCCAGGGAGGTATAGATATGGTAAGAATTCTGATGCACGGCTGCTGCGGCCGGATGGGACACATGATCACGGAGCTGGCAGAAAAGGACGAGACGGTGAAGATTGTCGCCGGAGTGGATGCAAGAGGCGAGGCGTATGCGGATTATCCCGTGTATCACAGCCTGGAGGAGGTGCAGGAAGAGGCGGATGCCGTTATTGATTTTTCGAATGCTGGTGCGGTGGATCAACTTCTTGACTGGTGTGGAGAGAAGAATCTGCCGGTTGCCGTCTGCACGACCGGTCTTTCTGATGCGCAGATGGAGAAGCTTCGCAAAACCGCGGAGAAGACGGCAGTTCTCAAATCTGCGAACATGTCGATCGGCATCAATCTCCTTCTGAATATTCTGAAGGAGGCTGCGCCGAAGCTTGCTGCGGCGGGCTTTGACTGTGAGATCGTGGAGAAGCATCACAACCAGAAGCTGGATGCGCCGAGCGGCACCGCCCTGGCGCTTGCCGATGCGGTCAACGATTCGCTGGAAGAGAAGTGTGATTATGTCTATGACCGGAGCGGGCGCAGAGAGAAGCGGCCGAAGAACGAGATCGGAATCAGCTCCGTCCGCGCAGGCTCCATTGTGGGGGATCACGATGTGATTTTTGCCGGGCAGGATGAGGTGATTACGTTCTCACACATGGCTTACAGCCGTGCCATTTTCGGGAAAGGCGCGATCGCGGCGGCGAAGTACCTGGCAGGAAAAGAAGCCGGGCTTTATGATATGCAGGATGTACTGGCATGAGAATCCGCCCCTGTATTGACATTCATGACGGCAAGGTGAAGCAGATTGTAGGAAGCTCCCTGCAGGACGGAGCCTCGTACCGTGAAAATTTTGTGGCGGCCAGGGATGCGGATTTTTATGCTTCGGTTTACCGGAAAGAGCAGCTTCCCGGCGGACACATTATCCTGCTGAATTCCGTAAGGGATGAGAGCGCCTACGCGGCAGACAAAAGGCAGGCGATGCTGGCTCTGAAGGCATATCCGGGAGGCATGCAGATGGGGGGAGGCATCACGCCAGGGACTGCGGATGAGTTTCTCCAGGCGGGAGCCTCGCACGTCATTGTGACGAGCTATGTCTTCCGGGATGGAAATCTGGACCGCACTCACCTGGATGAAATGGTTCGTGCGGCGGGAAAAAATCATCTGGTACTGGACCTTTCCTGCAGAAGGCAGGAAAACGGCTCCTATGTGGTTGTGACGGATCGCTGGCAGAAATTGACTAATATGGTCATTACTGCAGATACGCTGGATTTCCTTGCGGAGTTCTGCGATGAATTTCTGATTCACGCCGCGGATGTGGAAGGAAAGAGGGCTGGTGTCGAGGACAGGCTGGCGGAGCTTCTCGGAGACTGGCAGCAAAAGAGCGGATTTCCGGTGACCTATGCGGGAGGCGTGCATGCCGTTTCGGATCTTCGGAAAATCGCCGTGCTGTCCGGAGGACGGATGGATGTGACGGTTGGAAGCGCCCTGGATCTCTTTGGAGGGAATCTCTCTCTGGGGGAGCTGAAGAAAGCAGCCAAGGTTCATCCATAAGTGGTGCACAACAAAAGGGACATCCGATCGGATGTCCCTTTTGCTACTAATCAGCTCATTTACATATTGCACTATAACTCAAATCAAATATATTTAAGAAAAGGCATTCTGTTCTTGATCTATTAGTGACCTGTCACGCAGCCCAATTAGTTAAGCTTGGTTACGTTAACGGCCTGCGGTCCCTTCTGACCCTGGATTACGTCATACTCAACTTCCTCGCCCTCATCGAGAGACTTGAAGCCTTCCATGTTCAGTCCGGAATAATGTACGAATACATCGTTTCCCTCAGAATCGGAAATGAAGCCGTAGCCCTTCTGGTTGTTGAACCACTTAACAGTACCCTTGTTCATTCTAAACTACCTCCGCTGAATGAAAATAAATAATATGCAGCTATGAGTACCCTCATAACGAAATTTACCTTATCACAGTGAAATGGAAAAGTAAAGGCCAAAGAACCGGAGTCTTTGCATAGGATCCGCCCAAGAACCTGTGTTTTCACATAAGCTTATAAGACCTCAGAACGGCGTCTGCGGCCCGGCAGCAGAGCAAGCAGAAGGATCAGAACGAGTGCTGTAAGGCTGAGCACGCAGGAGGCGAAAAAGCCGTAGGGAACATAGGTGAACGTGATGGTATGCGTCCCCGCAGGTACGTCCACAGCCATCAGACCGTAATCAGCCTTTACGATCTCTGCGGCCTGCCCGTCCACCGTGGCCGTCCATCCCTTCTCATAAGGGAAGGAGAAGAACACAAGGTTTTCACGGTCCAGACTGGTCCTTGCAGTGAATCCGCTTTTTGAGGTTTCAAAGGATGTGCAGGCGGTGGCGGCACGTTTTTTACATTCTGTGAAATAGGCATCCGTGGAGAGATTTCCCCCTGCAAGGCTTGTGTCCTGTTGCTCAAAAAGGGCCCCGTATTTTTCCGCGTCTTCATCGGAGAGAATGAGATCGCGGACGAGAACGCGGTCCGCTGCGGTCTTATCCTGATCCAACAGAAGCGAATACGTGTCCTGTGTCATGAAACGGTCGAAGGTGAAGCCGATGGGGATGAAGTACTGGTTTTCATAGATGCTGTAGCCGTCGGATTCGCCAATTTTGCGGTAGCCGAGGAGCCCCCCTTCCTTCGTGTAGCTCTTGTCGGAGTGAACGAGCTGGTTCTCCAGATAGTAGTGAGCGGACAAAATGGCCCGCGCACCGTTATGAGTGAAGTTCAGCTTGGAATCTACGGTGCGGCCCGGTCCGATTCCCTGGTAAAAATCGAAGATGCCGGAGGAAACCGTGCTCTCGAAGCAGTGAATGGTGGGATATCCCCAGACCATTTCGTAGTTGGTGGATGTTCCGTCGGTCTCGATGCGCTCGAAGGCGGCGTCTCCGTAGCCAGGGATTTCGGGGCGTTGATCCAGAAGCTGCTGCCGCCATTTTACCGCGCCGCCCTGCGCGATGAGGGAGCTCCCGTTGAGTAGAACGCCCATCTGTGTGAGAAGACACGAGACGATGACAAGTCCTACTGCTGTGCGGGTGACAAGGCCGTGACTTGCCCTCTCACTGGCGGCAGGATGCTTTCCTGTAAATTCTACGCCGCGTACGATGATAAGCAGAAGCGGGAGCATGGCGGCGGTGAAGACTGCCTCCGTCAGGAAAAGCTCCGGATACTCCATGATCTGCAGGAAGGAGATGGCGCCTGCCTCTCCATCGGAGGAGGCTGTGGGAAGAAACGCGCACAGAAGGAGGAGTGCGTTGGCAAGAAATACCATGCCGGTGCCGTACGCCAGATTTTTCCGGTCCGCATCCTCAAGCTCACGGACGGTCACGAGGCTGATCATCAGAATCGGCATGTAGAACCAGCGTGCGTAATACTCTTCGTTAAAAAGAGCAAACGCGGAGTTCAGAACCGGCACGAAGGCGATGACGAGGCAGGTAA
>CALEFO010000121.1 GCA_937877165.1 uncultured Lachnospiraceae bacterium
ATACGGTTTCAAACACCGCAGTATTCTTCTTGTGAAGAAAACGTCCGGTTGCATCCTGTCTGGGAACCCTTGCATCTTCTGCGCCGTTTCCAACCTGCTGCCGTTCAATGCATTCTCCATTGACCCAGAGCTCAATTTCTTCTGCATCACTGTACACTTCAATGCGAACCGGCTTTCCCTCATATTCTTTCCAGTTCCAGGAACGGACCGCATCCGTCATCGCCCACTGTGATTTCGCCACGGTATCCTTATGGTGCTCCGGCGGACAGACCGCTATGTATGGTGCATCCTGCAGTCCCCAGATGGTCTTTCTCCAGAATGCAACCGGTCTTGCATCACCGAGAAGATTGATATCCCCGCAATAGGCTGCCCTGCAGGGATATGGCGCATAAAAGCTCATTTGCTGCTGGGTGTTGTAGCTGATTTTACCGATTCCAGCTTCCCCCAAATAGTCATATGCCGTCCAGTCAAAGTCCCCAATAATATTCGGATACTTCTCCACGAGTGCCCAATTGACATCCAGATCCATCGGGTACGTCTCCGAACCGACAAGTATCCGGTTCGGGTGAAGTCGGTGATCCATCTCATAACGCTGTGCAGCATAGTTCAGACCGGTGACATCCACCTGACCCGACGCTTCTTTTGTCTTTTCTGTAACAAAGTCACTGGTAACTATCCCGGCCATCAGGGCGCCCAGATCGGTCATCATCTCATTGATCTCACCGCCTTTTTTCCCTTCCGCGCCTTGTCCCGCCATCAGCTTCGGAAAGTCGTTCATGACCGACAGCATCAGATTCATACTGTTTGTTACGAATCTTGTGGCATCCAGGCTGCGAATTTTATCTGCAAGCTTCTTGCCCCACTGTACATCAAACCGGTTTCCGGTCTCCGGAATCTCATTACCAATGGAATATAAGATCACACAGGGATGGTTGTAATCCTTGCGAACCAGGTTGGTAACATCAAGTTCCCACCAATCCGGCATTTCCATTCCATAATCGAAGTCTACCTTGGTGGTTGTCCATACATCAGAGAATTCATCCATCACATACATGCCAAGACGATCGCACGCCTCCAGCAACTTCCGGCTCATCGGGTAGTGCGAGCTTCGGATTGCATTGAATCCCGCTGCCTTCAGGTTCTTCACCCGGACCTCTTCCGCATGAGAAAACTCCGCGGTTCCGATGACTCCGTTGTCATGATGAAGGCAACCGCCGCGAAGCTTGACTTCTTTTCCGTTGACGCGAAATCCGTGCACCGGATCCAGGCAAAGCTTCCGCACACCGAAGCTTCCCTCTTCGCTGTCGCAAATCGCTTCTCCAGTCCAGATACTTGCCCGATAATGATACAGATACGGGGTTTCCGCATCCCAGCAGATGGGATTGCGAAGGAACAGGCGCTGCCTATAGGTGTTCTTTTCTCCCTCCTGAATGGTAAAGGGAAGCTTATCCTCTGCCACAATTTCCCCTTTGTCATTCAAAAGTTCTATATGCAGAACGGCATTCTCCGTTCGCATTCCCTCAAAGCTCACCTCCGACTCAGCGCGGATCACCGCGAGATCCTCTTCCAGCTCTTCTACAGAAAGATGCACGCCATCTGCTGCAATGTGAAGACGGTCCGCCTTCATCAGATGAACATCACGGTAAATCCCGCCGCCAGTATACCAACGTCCGCTCGGTACGCCATTTTTCACGACAACCTTCACGGTATTAGGCACATCCCATTCCAGATAGTTGGTAATGTCCACATAAAAATTGCCATATCCGTACGGATGCCGGACCGCAAACGCATTGTTTACATAGACATAAGCATTCTGATACACTCCCTCGAACTCCAGTGTCCAGATCTTGTCTCTCTCCTCTCCGGAAGGAACAAACTCCTTGGTGTATACATAATTGTTCTCATGGAAAAAACCGTTTCCGCTTCCATTCGGCTCATTAGGATCTCTTTTTTCATGGATGGAGGCATCATGTGGAAGGTCCACCGTCTCTTTCTTTGCATCGCTCCCCATCAACGCCGCAAACGCAGAGCCGCCGGATCTTTCGAATATCCATCCTCGGTTAAAACTCTCCTTGATCATCTCTGTTCCTTTGTACCTTTTCCTTTCGGCAAAGCTCCTCCCGGATTGGGGAGGAGCTCCAGTTTGGCTTTCTCAAACATCAGATTGTTCTAAATCCAAGCATTTCCGAGTGCACGCAAGACGAACGCAGTATCAGTTGCATTCGAGTTATTCATGCTCCATTCCAGGGTGATCCGCATCCCACTTGGCATTTGCCTTCTCCACAGTCATTTGAGACAGGAGAATGATCATAACAATAACCATCACAAGAGGGAAGAACAGGTAAAGCCCCTTAATGGCTGCATAATAGGATGCAGGCTGTTTCGCCGCAGTTCCGACATAACCAGAAGCCTCCAGAAGCCACCCTGCAAGAGCCGTGCCGACACCGCCTCCAACCTTGATTCCAACTGACGAAGCAGAGAACATGGCGCCTTCCACATGATATCCAGTCTTCTTGTATGCATAATCCGTAGTAGATGAAATCAGGGCATTAATGTCTCCCGTTACCGGTGAGGTTCCAAGACCTGCCACAAAAGCTGCGCCGAGCATCAACGGAACGTTCAGGGTGAGACCACCGATGATGAAGAAAATTCTGCATACAAAGGCCAGACAATAGCCCGCCAGGTTGACCTTATACATTCCCTTAAACTTCGAAACCAGCATCGGTGTAAATACAAGTCCAATAATCATCGGCAGCATCTGTGCCATCGTGAAGGTTCCGAGGAGATTAGCATCTCCAAGAATGTCACGCATGAAGTAAACTGCAATTCCTTGAATGCCCGTCTGCAGATAAATGCAGATATAAATCAGAAGAAGCAGGAGGAAATACTTGTTCGTAAACAGAATCTTCAGTGCCTTGACAATCGAAACGTCTTCCTTTTTCTTCTCTCCCTGAAGAATTTCTTCTTCCTCTTCTCTGGGAAGCTCCTTCACCGACAGAACGGAAATCGTATTCACAACAAGGGCGATCACCGCGTATAGAATTGCTACCGAGCGCCAGCCGACAGCTCCGCCGCCGAAGCTCTCAACCAGCTTCATGGTAATAGATGCGACTGTCAGGTTCGTTGCCAGAGAGAACATAAAACGGATGGAGCCAACCTGCACACGCTCGCTGGTATTCTTTGTAATCAACGATGTCAGTGATGCATAGGCGATATTGTTTGCAGTATAAAAAATCGCATTCAACAGCGTGTAGCTGATAAAGAAGAACGCATACTGCGCCTTCTGCCCCCAGTCAAGCGGAATGGCAAAGCAGCAAATCAGAAAAAAAGAATTGCCCAGCTGTGACCAGAACATCCATGGTCTTGCCTTTCCCATCTTCGAATGTGTGCGATCCATCAGGTTCCCGAAAATGATATCCGTAAAGCCGTCGAACAGTTTTGACACCATGATCAGTGTTCCAATAATTCCCGCATTCAGGCCGATCGAATCCGTCATATAAATCATCACAAAGGATGTCAAAAGGCCATAGACACAGTTGGCGGCCAGATCTCCCGATCCATATCCGACCTTGTTGTACCATTTCAGGTACTTCTTCTCACTTGCTGACGATGCAGCGTTTTGGTTTGCCATAATATTCCCCTCCTAAATAAAAACTGTGAATCACGCTCCGGACATTTCCCCTACGATTAGGCCAAAGCTGTGAATGTTTCCGCGCAGCCCCTGCAGATACGTGCTCCCCCGCTTCATCTGTATGCACTGCGTTTGTATCTCTTCTCCCTTACCGGGAGGATCGATCCTTTTCATTTTGTTCCTCGACAATCAGGTTCTGACGAATAATAATGGAAAGATTGGTCTTTACCCAATCCGTATCCGGCATGCGGTCCATCGTCAGGTAGCGGAACAGAATTTCCAGTGGCTTACGTCCCTGTCGAGATGGCTCCTGATCAATTGTTGCCGTGATCCTTCCATCCAGAATCATCTGTCTCTGCTGCTTCGTAACAAGATCATTAGTAATAACCTTCATCCTCCGTGTTCCTGACGCACGCCGGATCACATCACAAATTCCGTAGTCTGACGGATTCATCAGGTACACCGTGTCGATTTCCGAATCCTCTTCAATGCATTTCTGCGTTAGTTTCCAGAAACATTTCCGTTTCTCCAAAGCTAGCTCATTCATATACAGCTTGCCTGCAATGCGCATCTGCGGATAATGCACCATCTCCTCCTCAAATCCCTCAATGCGTTCCTGACCGCTTGGAATCTGCCCGTTATCCTCCGATACCACGAGTACCTTTCCCTTCTCTTCTGTGAACAGTGCCGTCAGTCCACAGGCAATCCGTCCTGCCTGCCGATAATCACACCCAACAAAGCAAAGTCTGGCATTCCGATCTTCTGTATCCATGTTGTAGGTAACAACCGGCACCTTCTGCATTTCAGTTTCGTTCCAGATCCGTTGAAGCTTTTGAACAAAATCTCCCAGAACAACCCATCCGCAAATTTCCATATGATCCAGAACAAACTGCTCCAGCCTGCACTGCTCTGTCTGATCAAAGGCACTGACACCGAAAAACAAGACCGTCACACCGTACTGTGCCAGTTCCCTGGCCTTCTGAACCGCAGCTTCATAGACCTGCCTGTGAAACGATGCAACCGGACTATCCACATAAATAAATCCAAGCTGCATTTTCTTTTTCCTTGCTGCCAGTCCCGTTCCTGCAAGACTTTTTTGGTAGCCAAGCTTCTTTGCCGCCTCCTGCACCTTCCTCGCCGTTTCTTCCGATACGCGTCCTCTATGATTCAGGACTCGGTCTACTGTTCCGCGTGAGATCCCGACCTCGTCCGCAATATCCTGAATGGTAACAACCAACTTGTCTTCCATTTTCTTCCTCACCGCTTTTCTGATAGCAAAAGCTCCTGAGCAGGATTTTTCATGTGCATCTTTATATTTCGCTGACAGGAATAACCATCATTTTGCACATATATGGTTTTGCGTGCTCGTGCATCACTTGATAGTATCGTTATATTTCTTTTCACGTGTATCGTCAACACGCACGCAAGCACGCAGCTATTCTTGTTTTATTTTTGTTAATTATGTCCATTTTTTTATTTCTGAAATCTGCACTTTCATCACTTGCATGTTCCAAAAAAACGAAGAACAAAAAAAGAGTGCTCCCTGCATTCTGCAAAGAACACTCTTACCTTTCTGGATATTTCAATATCTCCAAACAACCGGAAAAGCTTCCAAAATCATTTCTGCCCGCCGGAATGCCTCACCAAGACCCACAATCCCACAGCAAATGCTTACAGCTCCACCTTCTCGCCGTGACTGAGCTTCGCAACCGCACCAGACAGTGCAAGGAGCGCGACCAGGTTCGGCAGCACCATGATGCCGTTGAACAGATCCGAAAGGTTCCAGACCAGCTCCACCTTAAGAAGTGACCCGATGAAAATGAAGATGACAGCAATCACGGCGAACGGCTTCACGCCCTTCGTGCCAAACAGATACTTCACATTCTGCTGCGCGAAGAAATACCAGCCGATGATCGTAGAGAAAGCAAAGAACAGAAGGCAGATCGCAACAAACATCGGACCGAATTTGCCAAAGCCGGTTGCAAACGCCGCCTGTGCCACCGGAGTTCCGCCGATTCCCTGCTCGATCATGGAATCCAGGACACCGGAGGAGAGAATGACCAAAGCCGTCATGGTCAGCACGACGAAGGTATCAATGAACACACCGACCATGGCGACCTCGCCCTGATCCTGCGGCTTGTCCACCTTGGCCAGTGCATGGGCGTGAGGCGTGGAGCCCATGCCTGCCTCATTGGAGAACAAGCCTCTTGCAACGCCAAGGCGCATCGCCTGACGAACCGCAATGCCGGCGACCGCACCGCCCACAGCTCTTGGACAAAAAGCGCCGACAAAGATGGAAGCCAACGCTCCCGGAATTCCCCGAAAATTCAGAACAAGAAGAACCACGCCGCCAACAAGGTAGAGCGCTGCCATAATCGGGACCACCTTCTCCGTGAAGGAAGCAATTCTTCCGAGTCCGCCAACAAAAATGAAGGCTGCAATGACTGTCACAAGAACGCCGACAACCACCTTGTTGATGCCAAACGCGGTGTAAAACGCATCGCTGATGGAATTGGACTGCACCATGTTGCCCATGACGCCGAGCGCCAGAATGAGGGCTACCGCAAAGAACCCCGCAAGAAACCTGCCAAAACCACCCTTGAATGCCTTGGTAATGTAGTAAACGGGACCGCCGATCACATGTCCCTTGTCATCTCTGGTCTTCGTTACCTGTGCAAGAGAAGCCTCTCCGTAAATGGTCGCCATGCCGAAGAACGCAGCAAGCCACATCCAGAAAATTGCCCCGGGACCGCCGCCGACAAGGGCCGTCGCACAGCCCGCAATATTGCCGGTTCCGACCTGTGCTGCAATGGCCGTTGCCAGTGCCTGGAAGGAAGACATTCCTTCCTTTCCTGCCTTATCGCCTTTTAAGGAAAATCCGCCGAACACCCGTTTCCAGGCCTGCGGGAAATGACGCACCTGCACGAATCTCGTGCGGATGCTGAAATAGACGCCGGAGCCGACCAGCAGGAACATCAGAATGAACCATACCTTGTCGTCCAGCAGTGTGACGATGCTGTTTAATGCCTCCATGTACCCTTCCTCCTTAAGCAGTTTTCGCTTTCTGCGGATCTTCCGATTCCGCGCTGAGAATAAGGCGCAGAGGCTCCGGCGCCCTTGCCGGTATCTGCATCATAACGAACCCTTCGCCTTCCCGGAAGATCTTCTCCATCGTCCGTTCCGGATGTATGAGGCTCAAACTCTGTCCTTTTGCCTGAGAGATTGCGGAAAAATTCTTCTCCGTGCTTGCACCTTCGGCACTCCCTAGAGGGGAGCTTCTCCAGAGCCACTCCGTTATCAGTCTTCTTCGCCGCAGCGAAACCTGAGAGTTTTACTCCTTCGGTAGCGGATCCTCCGTCTTTTTCTGATAACTTCCACGTCTGTATTCTTCTGTTTATTGTGCATGAAACGTTTTCGTTTGACAACTGTTAATTCTGCCGATTATCCCCAAGGATCCCGGGCATTCCAGATTTCAGCGCACTTTTGCAATATTCTGCCTCGGACCGACCGTGACTTCACCGACGATGACCTGCGCGCCAGTGCCCGCGATTTCTGGGTAACCCTGAACGAAAACTTCAACCGTTCTGACAGGGTGCCGGCTTTTCTTTATGCCCCGCTGAGGCAAAATCCGCGAAGGAGGTTTTGCCGAATGCGGCAGCCGGTGCGCCAGCACCGATGCTGCTGTTTGAAAGGGACCTATCAATGTCTTTTCCGGAAACATGGTATGCTTAACTTAACTTTCCCGGACAGAAAAATTAAACCAAACGGATTCTTTTATGGCTTCGGCTGATCTTGTTAAAATTGCAAAGTGCCTGCTGTACTAAAAAGAGTCTGAGGATCCACTGCCCCGGGAATTGATATCTGAAGAAGAAAAGAATAACATATTGAAAAGTAATTCTGACAGAAAAGAGGAACAAGAATATGAAGTACTGCATCATCGGTGTCGGCGGTACCGGCGGTCCCACCGGAGCGAAGCTTGCCCAGGCGGGTAAGGATGTGACACTCATTGCCCGCGGAAAGAGCCTTGCCGCTTTGCAGAAAAACGGCATTACAATCCGCCATCTCTGGGACGGCGAAACCCTGCAGGTTCCGGTCCGGACCTGCACCTTAGACGACTATCTTGCGCTTTCCAAAGAGGAGCAGGCAGATGTCATTCTCGTCTGCGTAAAGGGCTACTCCCTGGATTCCATTCTTCCCTTCCTTCAGAGGGCCGCTCACCCGGGAACCATTGTCCTTCCGGTTCTCAACATTTACGGCACCGGCTCCAGGCTTCAGGATAAGCTCCCGAAGGCAGATGTTCTGGATGGCTGCATCTATGTCTCTGCCGCACAGGAGGCCCCAGGCGTTCTCGTTCAGCACGGTCCCATTCACCGCATTGTCTTCGGACCAAGAGACCACAAGATCCAGAATCCCGTTTACCGGCAGATTGCACAGGACCTGAAGGACAGCGGCATTTCCGGTGAGCTCTCCGACAATATCCAACGGGACGCCCTGGAGAAATTCTCCTATGTCTCCCCCATCGGCGCAGCCGGTCTGTACTATAATGCCGTCGCCGGCGATTTCCAGAAGGAGGGGCCGGCACGAGACCTTTTCGTCCGCATGATCCGCGAGGTCTCTGCACTCGCCGACGCCATGGGCTGCCCCTTTGAAAAAGATTATGTGCCCGTGAACCTTGAAATTCTCTCCCACCTTTCCGCAGATGCCACCACCTCCATGCAGCGGGACGTCATGGCAGGGCACCCGTCCGAGATTGACGGCCTTGTCCTCGAGGTGGTCCGGATGGGACACAAATGGAATGTTCCCGTTCCCGCCTATGAAATGGTGGCTGACGAGATGGAAAAGCGCGGCGTGCACTGATGCTCCGGGGCCACATCCGGTAAAACCGCTGCACTCGAAGGTGTCTGATGCCATCTTCTCTCCGGTATCGCGGATTTTACCTCAGCAATATAGAAAAAAGAAAGGCATTTTATGCAAAATTCACGGCTTTTATTTGAAACAAAAATTTATGCTACAGAGAATATAAATTTCTCCCGCCCATTCTCTTCCTGCTTCCGTCGGGTACTGTGCACGACTTTGCTCACACTGGCCTTTGCCCTGCTGGGTACCCTGCTTCCTGCAGGTTCCGCCTCCGTTCAGGCCATGCACAACGGCAAAACCGTCATCGTTCTGGATCCCGGACACGGAGGATCCGATATCGGCGCCAACTACGCCCCCTATGTAGAAAAGGCAATGACACTGTGCACAGCTGCTTATCTCTATCAGGAGCTTTCGCAGTATGACAATGTAGAGGTTTATCTCACCCGCACGGAGGATAAGGATGTTTCCCTTGCGGAGCGCGTGGATTTCGCCCATTCCGTAAATGCCGACTTTCTCCTCAGCCTCCACTTCAATGCAGCGGGGACCGGTGATGTGAAGAGCGGCTCGATGATCCTTCCCTCGGCTTTCGGAAGCCTGTATTCCCAGGAATGCTCCTTCGGCCTTCTGAATCTCCAGCAGCTTGCTGCTCTCGGTCTGAAAAGTCACGGCTTCTGGACAAGACTTGGCCGCACCGGTGCCGATTACTACGGCATCATCCGGCGCTCCGTCAATTACAATATGCCCGCAGTCATCACGGAGCACTGCTTCGTGGACAATGAGAACGACCGCAAATTCCTCGCCCAGCCTGACTCCTATCAGAAACTGGCTCACGCAGATGCCACTGCTCTCGCCCAGTATCTGCAGCTGAAATCAACCGCTCTTGGCGTTGACTACTCCGGCTGTGCAAGACCGGTCATCCAGGCACCTCCGGCCGGCGTTCCGGTGCTCATGAACCCGATTCCGTAATTTTCCTTATCCTGAAAAACGTTTCCCGTCCGGCATCTCCTGTCTGGAAAGATCTTCCGAATGTCCTTCGCAAGGCCGATGCGATACCGGATGCATTCCCCCAAAAGGGGCTGTGAAGAAATGAAACTCTCATTTCTTCACAGCCCCTTTATCATTTCCAATCCGTTTCTTTAATCCTTCTGCGCTCTCAGCGTGAAAAAGTACCGTCCGATCTCATCCGGTCCGATCTCCAGAGCCTCTGCCGATCTGTTGATATCCAGCGCATCAAAGTTTGATTTCCCCTGGAACACCTTCGAGATATAGTTCGGACTCCGTCCGATCGCCTTGGCAAAGGCCCCTTCCGTGCCAAAGTGTTCACGGATTGCGCCGCGCAGCTTGGCGTAATCAAAGATAGATTGACTTGGTCTCATGCGTAATCCCCTCTCTGCCAAAATGATTGCAAGAATCTCTGTAAAAGCCATAGATTAGAAAACTGTGCACAATAATGATAGTTTAGTTAAACTGAACTGTCAAGAATGTCAGTTCACCTAATCTGAACAATATTTTATCTGTCTGTATTAAATAATTGGCCTGTGTTACTATTTTTTGCAGGAGGATGCGTCATGATCTCAATCAAAAATTCATCGGAACGATTAAATCAGCTTTTGATGGAAAAGCGGATGACTCCCACTGAGTTCGCACGCGCCTACGATGTTCCCAAATCCTCCATTTCCAACTATCTCAACGGAAAATCCATGATGCGTCCCAAACGCGCAGAGGCTCTTGCACGCAAGCTGAATGTGAATCCGGAGTGGCTGCTTGGCTGCAATGCTCCGCGCTCACCGCTTTCGGAAAAGACTTCCTGTCCGTCCGCTTTCTCAGCCGAAGCCGCCCGGGCCGGTATCGTTTCCGCCTTCTCCGAAAATGCCGTTTCGTCCGAACCTGTGCCTTCCTGCCGCCGTGACCTGATTTCCGGTCTCACTTCCAATGACCGTGCCGTCATTGACGCCTATCTGAAAGCGCCGGAGAACATTCAGAAGGCCATACGGACACTCCTGAATCTTTCCTAAGTATTCCTGCAGACAGCACTCGCCGATTTTTCTTTCGGCCGCTTCATGAAACGGAATGGCTGCAATTTCCGAACCCCGGACTCACGCTTCAGGAAAATCAATTAGAAATGTACATATATGCATGGCATAAAAAAAGATGGCATCCGCCATCTTTTTCAAGCTGCCGGATGCTCTTACTGTACATCCAGAGCCTTGTGCTCAATTTTCTTCCATCCAAGAGCCGGGAAGAAGCACGCCCGGATCGAACAGATCATATAGAAGAACATGAAGACCGGAAACGTGATGATTGCCGGAAGCATCGTCCGGATTTCAATCCGATTGAACTTTGCTGCACCTGCAATCGGAACAAACGCGGCCAGAAGCCCCAGTCCGGAAATAATCAGCGACAGCCAGAAAATGACCTGCCAGTACTTCCACATAAAGAACCCGTTCACCAGCGTCAGCACAAATCCCATCCAGGAAACCGGTCCCATCACCAGAAGCATCAGAACATCAATGCGTATCAGAACATCTCTCCCCGTCAGCTTCCTTTTCTCCGTCCTGTTCCGGAAAAACTCCGCGAGATACCGCCGCAGAATCTGGTAGCTGCCCGTACACCAGCGGGAAAGCTGGCTGAACATCACACCGACCTGCCACGGCTGTTCATCATAGCACACTGCCGACACGCAGAAGGCAGTTCTTCGCCCCTGCAGACAGTTCTGAATGGTGAATTCCACATCCTCCGTGATGCTCTTCGTGTGCCACCCGTTCTCCAGAACAGACTTCGTCACGACAAAACCTGTTCCAGTCAGGAACGCAGACAAACCAAGCTTTTCTCTTGCGTAGGAAAAAAAGGTCGAATAGCAGGACCAGTACAGCGTGTACCACCGCGTAATCAGAGAGGTATACGGCTTCCCGCCCAGGCGGTTTCCCTGAATAATCTCATCTCCCGCATTCAGCTGCGCATTGATCTGGGTGAAAAAATCCCGCCGTATAACATTGTCCGCATCAAAGACTGCAGCCGCATCAAACGTGTTCCCATACTCACGGTAAATTCTCGGGATTCCCCAGTTCAAAACAGCCCCTTTCCCGGTCGTCGGGCCACTCTGCCTCTCATAGACCGTTACAAAGGGATAACGACGTCCGATCGCCGCAGTGCGGTCTGTGCAGTGGTCCGCGAGCAGAAAGACATGCAGTGCTCCGGAAGGATAATCCGCCCGTCGGATGCTCTCAAGAAGACTTGGCAATGCCTTTTCCTCATTGCGGGCACAGACAACGATCGCGAAGCGGTTCTGTTTTCTGACAAGCGGAAAGCTTTTCCTTCTCCTTGTCAGTCCGAGCACGGCCACTGCGCCAAGCCAGATCATCGGAAGAGTCAGCAGAATCTGCAATGCGCCGCAGATCTGCATCCGCAGCGGGAGCTTTGGTATATTCACAAGCTCCGAAAGCAGAACAAAAAACAGTACGATCCAGGAAGGTCTCATCATCCTTCTCCTTTTTCTATCTTTCAACGGACAATCTTCTCTATTATCTGTTACGAGAAGACGGCTCCGATTTCTTCGATTTTCGATATCATACATTACAAATGTATATTTTTCTTGTTGAAATCATAAACAGTTTCTTAAATCGTTCAATGTTATAATGTATTTATTCTTGAAATCAGCCTGCGGCCAAGCCCCGAAGGGACTCTGGATGTCAGCATCGGGAATTTCCCTGCTGAAATTCCCGATGTGCCGAATCACTCATAAATTGCTAAAGATGGAGGGCCTTATGAACAGTTTTCGCTTCCGAAACAAAATCGTACTGCTCGCACTGACGGGGACGCTTGCCGCCTGCCTCGGTGCCTGCTCCAACACCGCCGATGACAGATATGACAGCTCCACATCCACTGCAGAATCCGCCCCCGCAGAAAGCTCCTCAGAATCATCCGAATCTTCGAATGCTTCTACCGGCAGCACCTCCGAAGAAACCGGGAATTCCGCCTCCGGCCAGACTGCGGAGGATGCCTCCGGCAACGGCTCTTTAGCGGCCGCAGAGGACTCTTCCGAAAATACCGCAGCAGAGGGAACCGAAACAGAGGACTTCGGTACGCCCCTTCCCGTTCCGGACGGGCAGTACCTCAGCGAGCTCACAGGACTTCCTATTGATGAGAGCCTGAAAATGCAGCGCCCCATTGCCGTCATGATTGACAACGAAAGCAAGGCGCTTCCGCACTACAACACGGCCGGAGCCGATATTGTCTATGAGATGATGAACAGCACCGCCAACGACCGGATCACCCGTCTGATGTGTCTCTACAAGGACTGGGAGGATCTTCCTCAGACCGGCAGCATACGAAGCGTCCGTCCCACCAACATCCTGGTGGCTCAGGAATACGATGCCGTGATCTGTCACGACGGCGGGCCGTTTTATATCAATGATTACTTCTCCCGCT
>CALEFO010000122.1 GCA_937877165.1 uncultured Lachnospiraceae bacterium
GAGAGAATTCGCCTTCGCGAAATTATCTCTGGTATCGCGGATTTTGCCTTAGTGAGGGGGGAAATTATGAAAAGATCAAAACTGATCGGGACGCGGGACTTCTATCGGCACGTCCTTCTGGTTGCTGTTCCGATTATGATTCAGAACGGAATCACAAATTTTGTCGGGATGCTGGACAACATCATGGTGGGACAGGTAGGAACCGACCAGATGTCCGGCGTTGCCATTGTCAATCAGCTTTTGTTTGTCTATAACCTGATGATTTTCGGCGGCCTTGCGGGAATCGGTATTTTCACGGCGCAGTTTGCCGGAAAGGGCGATGAGAAAGGCCTTCGCTACACGATGCGGATCAAAATTGTGATGGCGTCCATCCTGACGGCGGGGGCGTTGGCACTGTTTTTGTCCGGAGGAAGTACTCTGATCGGCATGTGGCTGAAGGGGGAGAGCACCGCGGGGAGCGCTGCGGCGACACTGACTGCCGCAGACAGGTATTTGAAGGTGATGCTGATCGGCCTGATTCCGTTTGCGGCGACGCAGGTGCTGTCCGGAACGCTGCGCGAGACCGGAGAGACGATTGTGCCGATGAAGGCGGGCATTGCGGCTGTCGCGTTCAACCTTGTCGGAAACTATATCCTGATTTACGGGAAATTTGGTGCACCGGCACTTGGTGCAACAGGAGCAGCCGTGGCTACCGTGATTTCCCGCTTTGTGGAGCTCGCCTATGTGGGTCTGTGGATGAGAAGACATCTGGAGAAGAACCGGTATCTCGAGGGTGTGTTCTGCGGCTTCTATGTGCCGGGAGATCTCGTCCGGCGGGTCGTTATCAAGGCAATGCCGCTTCTTATGAATGAGACACTCTGGTCTCTTGGTCAGACGATGATGTCGCAGCAGTACTCTCTGCGCGGTCTGGATGTTGTTGCGGCATTCAACATCTCGAATACCATCTGCAATGTGTTCAACATTGCGTTCATTGCGATGGGGGATTCCATCTCCATCATTCTCGGGCAGGAATTGGGAGCTGGCAGGCTTTCAGAGGTCAAGGACGATTCGTACCGTCTGTCGGCATTTTCGGTTTTCCTGTGTGTGATCAGCGGTGCGGGGCTGTTCCTGGTGGCTGCGTTCTTCCCGATGATCTATAATACGACGGCCGAGGTTAGAAATGTTGCAGCGGGTCTCATTCGGATCA
Organism: uncultured Lachnospiraceae bacterium; assembly: GCA_937877165.1. Lineage (GTDB taxonomy): Bacteria > Bacillota > Clostridia > Lachnospirales > Lachnospiraceae > CAG-791. The sequence goes on from CALEFO010000122.1 coordinate 1,187, forward strand.
GTGCGGTCTGTATGCCGCTGTATGCGTATGAGAATGCGGCCTATTTCACTCTCCGGTCAGGAGGAAAGACCTGGATCACGTTTTTCTTCGACTGCGGCTTTGTGTGGGCAGTCTCTCTTCCTCTGGCAGCAGTCCTGATTCATTTCACCGGACTTACGATCCTGCCGCTGTTCTTTGCGGTTCAGGTTGTGGAAATTGTGAAATGCGTGATCGGCTTCGTGCTGGTGCGGCAGGGAAAGTGGATTCATGATCTGACGAAGTACTAAAAGAACTTAGTAGCTGTTTTCAAATGCTTCGAAACAGAAAAACTTATGAAAACGTTTTCGGAATTAAGCAAAAAAGGAAGACGTTTATGATCGCTTTCTTAATCGAAGCTGTGCTAGAGTAAGGAGTGCATAAGGGAGAGTGTCGGAAGAAAAGGCGCGGGATTGACAGCATTCTCCCACTGGGGGCATCTGTGAGAGATATTTACTTTCTGACATTGATTTTGTTTTCTGCATTGCTTGCAGGAGCGGCAGTGGTGGCGAAGAGGAACAGGAAGCCGATCGGGAGTGATGTTGCAAGACTCCTTGTCACCACCCTTCTTCCGATTCTGGGGAATCTTGTCCTTCTTTTTTCAGATACGGCGGCAGCAGCGCAGGCCGCATATTTTCTGTATCTGGCTGGAACGAATGTGATGTTTTTGTATCTGATCCGTTTCACGGTCAATTACTGTGGCTATTCCGGGAAATATGCGGGAATCCATGGCGCACTCCGGGTGCTGACGGCTCTGGATGTGCTTCAGATTGCGCTGAATCCGGTATTCGGACAGGCGTACCATATCGTAAGAATTATTCTGCCGGGAGATGGCTCGTATTTTGATCTTATTTCGGGACCGGGACATGTTCTGCACCTGATCCTGACCGGCGTCTATCTTGTTATCGTTTTTACGGCACTGCTTCTGCGGATTTACCGCACCCCGTTTGTGTACGCGGAGAAATACATCATTGTTCTTGGCGCCATCCTTTTTACAACGGTGTGGCAGTTTTTCAGCATCTTCGGGCACTGGCAGATGGATACGTCCATGATCGGCTATGCGATCTGCGGCCTTTTGATTTTTTTCTTTTCTCTGTATTATAAGCCTGCATTTCTTCTGTGGCGCATGATGCGCTCCATCGTATCGAATCTGAGCAATGCCATCCTTTTCTTTGATATGGAGGGTCATTGCGTCTATGCGAATCAGAGTGCCTTGGACTTCACCGGAGCAGCCGGAGAGTCAGAGGTGGAGGAGAAGCTTTCGGCGCTGCAGGAGCTCTTTGGATTTTCAAATGAGGATCTCGGAGCGGAGTTCGAACGGGACGTTGCAATTGCGGCAGGCCGGGGCGATCTGCTGGCGGGAGAGGTGCACGGCACTGCATTCCGGCCGCATGAGAATTGTGACTGTAAGCATGAACACATGGGGGAGGAAGGGCAGCAGCTGTTCTACCATGTGGAATATCATATCCTGACGGACCGGCATGGGAGAAAGACCGGCGTGTTCTTCAGCCTGCAGGACCGTACGGAAGAGGAGCGGCGTTCACGCCGGGAGTGCTACCGGGCAAGTCATGATATGATGACGGGCCTGTACAACCGGGACGGCTTCTGTGAAAGGGTGCGGGAGATTCTGGATCATGAGCAGGAAGCGGCAGGAGGCAAGATCGAGCTGGTCGCAGGAAAACACCTGATTCTTGTCACGAACATCCGCAATTTCAAGATGGTCAACGAGCTCTTCGGAAAGAGCGACGGCGACCGTGTTCTTCGGGAATTTGTTCGGATGCTGCAGGAGAATGCAAGAGAAGACAGCATTCTTGCAAGACTAAGCGGAGACAGGTTCGGAATTTTCTGCAGGGCGGACGGATTTGATGAGAACCGTCTGGAGCACGGCATTCACACGGTGACGCATCTTCTCGGGGATCAATCCTTTCCGATCATCACACATGTCGGAATTTATGAAATCACACAGCCGGAGCTTGCGATTACGGTGATGATTGACCGGGCGACGATGGCGGGCAGCAGCATCCGCGGAGAATACAATCAGAGAATTGCCTATTATGACAACAATCTGCGCAACAGTCTTCTCTGGGAGCAGAAGGTGGTCGGAGAGCTGGATCAGGCGATTGAAGGCGGTCAGATTGTTCCGTACCTGCAGGCGCAGGTCAACCGGGATGGCGTCATGGAGGGCGCAGAGGTTCTGGTACGCTGGAAGCATCCGGAGGATGGTCTGATTTCTCCCGGAAGATTTCTTCCGGTTCTGGAGCGAAATGGTCAGATCGCGCAGGTGGATCGCTGCATCTGGGAGGAGGCCTGCCGGATTCTCGCCAGATGGAAGAAGGAGGGGAAGGAAAACCTGTATCTTTCCATCAACATTTCACCGAAGGATTTCTATTTCATGGATGTCTATGAGACCATCACCGCACTTGTAGAGAAGTACGGAATTTCGCCGAAGAATCTGCGGTTGGAGATCACTGAGACGGTGATGATGGATGACATGGAGAAAAGGCTTCCTCTGATCGAGAGACTTCGCGAGTACGGCTTCCTTGTGGAGATGGATGATTTCGGAAGCGGCTATTCTTCGCTGAACATGCTGAAGGATATTCCGGTCGACATCCTGAAGATTGATATGGTTTTCCTGTATAAAACGAAGAATCCGGATAAGGCGATGAAGATTCTGCAGCTGATCATTGCAATGACAGAGCAGCTTGGCATCGGTTCCATCACTGAGGGTGTTGAAACGAAGGACCAGGCCTGGATGCTGCGCGACATGGGCTGCCATATGTTCCAGGGCTATTATTTCAGCAAGCCGATCTCTCTGCAGGACTTTGAAGAGAAATATCTGGTGGCATAGGCTCAAGCTGGGAACGGCACGGCCGCATCTCAATACATTTTGTGAAAGAGTGACAGAAAGAGGAACCCTTTTTCTGTCACTTTTTGCGTCTTGACCGGGCTGGGACGTGAGCGTATTCTTTTCTTACTTCGTGACAGGGCCGGAGCTCGATACCGGGACACCTGCGAAGAACTGATTTCTAACAGGAGCAATTCTTTTGCTCCGTCTCATTCTTTTCTGCGGTCGCAGAACTGTTCCAACTTATCTGACAACAGAACACACTTCCTTTGAAAAGATCCACAGATTATTTGGGCTTTTTTACTTGCCAACGGGCATGCTGTATGGTAATATTCTTTTTGCGTCTGACAGAGAGCACAAGCGGTTGAGCGTCTCCTGATACAGACGGAACAGAATATGCTGGCATGGCTCAGTCGGTAGAGCGTCGCATTGGTAGTGCGGAGGTCCCGGGTCCGATTCCCGGTGCCAGCTTCTTGCAGGAGATGAGATTGGAAACAGTCTCATCTCCTTTTGCGTGTTCTACAAGCGGTGCGGATACTCACGAACAGCAGCCGCTGGAAGTTTACTTCCGAAGCGGCAGTTGTTCGCGAGTATCCATAGCGCGCCAGCGCGACATGAGCAGGACGCGGAGCGTCTGCGAATGGGCACCGCGTTTGTGTTTTGCGCAGAATAAGGATGACTCTGTGCGGGGAGCGTGCTCACCGGAAAACGAATCTGTGCGAGTATCCATAGCGCGCCAGCGCGACATGAGCAGGACGCGGAGCGTCCGCGAATGGGCACCGCGCCTGTGTTCAGCGTTTGTGCACCTGAATGAGAAGAAATCAGTGCGCCAATCACTCAGCTTTCATTCAGGAAAGGAACAGGAAATCTATGGAGTACAGAAGAAATCGAAGAAATGAGGATACGGGGAGAGGACGGAGGGCGCCCGGGGCGGAAAAGGAGCCTGACTGGCTGGACGAGGAGACGGCAATGTCACAGGATCTGGAAGAAGGCAATGCTGACAGGAAGGCTTCTGCAAGGCAGAGAGTGCTGAAGCCCGGGCCGGTGATGATTGCTCTTCTGGCGGTTCTTTTACTCGCGGGATGCACGCTGACGCTTCTGATTATTCAGGCAGTGGGATCCGGAAGGCACCAGGAGGAACAGAGAATCAAGGAAGAGCAGATGGCAAGACAGCTGGAGGAGATCCAGCTGTATCTTTCCTCCATGGATGAGACGCTTGCGGGAGGACAGCTTTCGGCAGACGACGGGAGCTATGAACGTCTGACGGCAGAGGTGGGAACGCTTCAGAGAAATCTTGTGGAATACCGGGACAACAACGTGATTCAGGACGATGCCATCGGCGAGGACCTGGACGGCGTCATCGCGCAGCTTGACAGCATTCAGGAGAATCTGGAAGAAGAAAGAAAAGCCGCCGAAAAGCGGGAGGAGAACGGAGTCTCCGGAAATCAGCAGGCGGCCAAAGAGCTGCAGAGCAATGTGGATTCGCAGCTTTCCTCGGTCCGGGAGGACATCCGGAAGCTGATTCAGGAGGCTTCGGGAGAGAGCAAGGCAGAATACAAGGAGCTTCTGAACGTGTTAAACGGAACGGATGCGGAGCTGGGAACGCTGGAGAAGGAGATCGCTTCCGTCAAGGAGCAGGTGCAGAGCACGATGAAGCAGGGCTTTACCAGCATTGATGGCAATGTCAGCGGCCTCAAAGGGTCCGTCGGCGGCGTGAGGGAGACGATGGAAAGTGTCAAGGGACAGCAGGCAGAGCTTAAAACGCAGCAGGAAAATCTGAAAGCAGCCGTGGAAGCGCAGCAGATAGAACAAAAAAGTGCGCTGGAGAGCCTTGCCTTAAGTCTCGCAGAGCAGCAGAAGAGCACGCTGGAGCAGTTGAAGGGGACAGAAGAAAGCCTCGGACAGAAGCTGGAGGACACGGCAGAAACCCTGAAAGAACAGCTGAATGAGAATGCGGGGCGGCAGAAGGAAGGCATCAATCAGCTGCAGGACCTTGCCGAGAGCAGCAAGGAGGCCGCAGAGAGCAGAAAGGAGCTTCTTACAAGAGTGGAGAAAATGCAGGAAAGTCAGGAAGAAACCGGCAGGGCTCTTGCCCTTGTGCAGGAGAAGCTTGAAGAGATCTCGAAGAAAGCTCCTGCCAAGGAGCCGGAAAGGCATTTCCATATCGACTGGGACGGAAACGAGGTGACTGCGGAGACGTCCCGCAAAGAAGGCGGATGCTTCCATGAGCCGGTCTACCAGCTGGATGAGAACGGCGCCCCTGCGGCGGATGAAAACGGTGAGAAAATCATCACGGGCTACAGGGCAAGCTGCCGCTACGCGCAGTGAGCGGCAGCTTGCCCTGTGCGGAACCGGAACAGCAGACGACGATGGCGGATAACAGGGAAGGTGCGTCAGTCTGCCGGAAAGAGCCTTTCGCGGTGGGGGAGCAGAACGGAAATGAGAATTCCGCCGAAGATCACGCAGCAGATTACCTCTCCGGCACCGACCGTGAGGGCCAGAAACCAGAGAGCGCCCGGAATGGCATAGGCATAGCGCAGAACAAGCGGAATGATGATGCCGTTGGAGAGAACCGGCGGCAGAGTACAGAGAAAGCGATGCTTCCGAAGAAGACGCGTTCCGAGTGCTCCAAGGAAGGTTGCCAGTGTGCCGAACACGATATCCGGCAGCGCGGCCCCTGTCAGAATGTTGGCAAGAAGGCAGCCGAGGGTGACGCCGGGAACGGCAGCCGGCGTGAAGAAGGGCAGAATGGTCAGAACCTCTGAAAAGCGTACCTGGATGGCGCCGCTTGCAAGATCAAAGCCGGCCGCCAGAGCGGTCAGAACGACGTACAAAGCGGCGATCATGGCTGCCTGAATGAGAAAAAGAATGCTGTGGGAATTGGTGCGGGAATGATTCATGATGGGATCTCCTTTAGTTTTGTGCGAGTGGGAAGGATTGGCGGGCGGCATACAGGGAGAGAAGCTCCCTGCCGGGCAGTCTGCCTAACACTCGTATGAGGCAGTGATTTCGTGCAGGCGCTCTGCCGGGGAGGCAGGACATACTCTGCGGAATCGCTGCTGTTTCTGAAAAAATAACGCAAGCGTTACGATAACACCGCGCAAGCCAAAGCGCAAGGCAAAACCATAATAAAAATAATCCTGATCAGAGCAGTTGTTTCATAAATCGTCCGGTAAAACAGTCTTCGCGGTTTTGTCTTGGCGCGGTATAATGATAAAGATTTAACACTAAAAAGGTGGCCAAGAGTAAGATCAGTCAGAGAGGATATCGTCATGGCGAACAAGGTATTTGATTTCAGCGCATCAGAGGATGACAGGAAACCGGGAAAGGCGGCGGCACTTCAGGAGGAGATCCGCACATATACGACCTTCCGGCAGGATTCCGAGAAGGCAGACGCGGAGCATCCGCTTCTTATCCTGGAGAATGCGGAGGGACTGCGGCACCACACGAGCGGAAGCTTCGAAATTCCACAGAAACGGACCGCTTTTCATTTTATGGCAAACGGCGCACCTGCGCAGACTGACATCAGTAAGATCGACGAGCGCTTTGAGGATTTGATCCGCTGGCTTGGCGACAACCGCATCAATGTCCGTCTCTCTGGAAAAATGACAGACCAGGGCTACTGCGTCTACAAGATCCGCGAGGTGGACTCCGGCGGAGAGACGAAGCTCTCGGCGGAGGACGGCTTCCTTCAGTACGCGATTGCAAGACTTCTGGCAACGAAGACTCCGGCCCAGGAGCCAGATGAGGATGCCGACGAGATCGAAGGCGACGAGATGAAGCTGACGAGCCTTCAGAGCATCACGGATTTTCTGAATGTGGCAGGAAGATCACTTCCTCCGCACATTCTGAAATGGGCACGCCGGAATCTTGCTGTTGCCCGCTCCACCGAGATCGGACCGGATGAGAGACGTCACGCGCAGCGGGCGCTGTCCATCATGCTGAACATCCAGTGGAAGGACACGACCTTCGGCTCCATCGATCCTGTCGAGGCCAGACGCATTCTGGACGAAGAGCTCTACGGCATGGAGAAGGTGAAGCAGAGAATCATCGAGACCATCATTCAGATCAACCGCACGCACACGCTGCCTGCCTATGGCCTTCTTCTCGTCGGCCCTGCAGGAACCGGCAAGTCGCAGGTTGCCTATGCGGTGGCAAGAATCCTGAAGCTTCCGTGGACATCTCTTGACATGAGCTCCATTCATGATTCGGATCAGCTGACCGGAACCTCCCGCGTGTACGCGAACGCGAAGCCCGGCAGCATCATGGAGTCCTTCTATGTGGCCGGGGAATCCAATATGGTCTTCATCATCAATGAGCTTGACAAGGCGGATTCGAAGACCGCCAGCGGAAATCCCGCGGATGCGCTTCTGACGCTCCTTGACAATCTCGGCTACACGGACAACTATATGGAGTGCACGATCCCGACGGGCGGAGTGTACCCGATCGCGACGGCGAATGACAAGAGCCGGATCAGCGAGCCGTTGATGACCCGTTTTGCCGTGATTGATATTCCGGACTACACGCGGGATGAGAAAAAGACGATTTTCTCGAAATTCTCACTTCCGAAGGTGTTAAAGCGCATGGGCATGCGGCCGGAGGAGTGCGTGGTTACGGAAGAGGGAGCTTATGCGGTCGTGGACCGCTTCGCTTCGATGCCGGGCGTGCGTGATCTGGAGCAGGCGGCGGAGCATCTGGCGGCCAATGCGCTGTATCGGATCGAGACGCAGAAAATCGCAGGCGTAGTGTATGAGGCTGAGGATGTGAAAAGGCTGATTGAAAGCTGACTCTGACGGCAGAGAAAACGTGAGCGCGAATCTATGATACAGGATATTGCACCAAAGAAAATGTACAACCAGTTCCGGAATCTCGGATCGGAGGAGATGCAGGACGAGGACACGGCGTTTGTGTTCGAGGGACGCAGCGTGGTCTGCCATGTGGATGAGGAGCGCGGCATTTCTTTTCCGACGGCGGGGGATCTTCTGGCAGCGGGAGCGTCACGGGAGCATTTCCGGTATTTGTTCTCTATTGACGAGAGACCGTTCTGGCTGTTTGCCTCCTTCGAGGAGGATTCGGATGTAAGAGCGGTGCTCGCAGCGTTAAATGATGCACAATCAGAGTTTTCTCCGGAGCCTTTGAGAGTTCTTCGGAGGACAAAGCCGCAGGCGGAGTGCTATGCGGGCGAGACGGCCTACCATCTGTATGTCTGGTACCGCGACAACGTATTCTGCGGGCGGTGCGGAGAGCAGATGGAATATTCCGGGAAGGAGCGGGCGATGATCTGCCCTTCCTGCGGGAACGTCGTGTATCCGAAA